>JAIRUC010000059.1 GCA_031254615.1 Treponema sp.
AATTCGTGCGCATCCATAAAATCCACCATAAAATAAACGTTTTAACGTTACTACAGGAACATCACCTGCAGTATTCTTTTCACCTTACTTTCCCCTGTGTAGTTACTGCCAATTACTACAGCTATCCTCAGCAGACTTAGTGTTACCATTGTCACGGCATTCTCCTTTTACAGAACTATATCTTGTACAGTTACCGCAAGTATGAGGATCTTTTTCTCTGCTCTCCGCCCAAGCCGCCATTACAGCAGTATTTGAAGGCTTACTACTTGAACTACTGCTACTTGAACTATCGGAATCAATAATTTTACTTAATTTGATGAATCCGATGAGTCCGATAATACCGCCGATGACGATACCGATAAATACATGGCCTAATGCTTTACCAATTATTCCACCAATTACTAATCCACCACCTATCGTTATTGTAGATACATCGCATCCTGCAAGTATCACTCCAAATACCATCACCAATGCTAACAGACCCAATAAATGGAAGAACCAACCCCGCTTTGTGATTTTCATAAAAAATTACTCCTTTGTGATTAAAGCCCACGGGCTATAATTTCATTAGAAACAATTGTTTCTAATGAAATTTAAACTACTTGCTTGTGTAATTTCTGCCACTTGCCCATGCTTCATAGTTACCGCAAGTCTTACAATTTGAGTCATTCTTGCACTTTTGATCACGAGTGCCTGATGACGGCGTGGTTTCCGCCAGATAACATTTGTCGCTTGGATGATCGTAAAAAGGGCACGATCCGGGTACTGCGCGTGGTTTGTTCATAGTTATTTCTCCTATTAATTTTTTTGCGGCATTAATGTCGCCGCCGACATATTTAAAATTTCCATACGGAAATTTTTTCAAGATAACCCGCCGTAAGGCAGTCATCGAAATAATCACTAAAATCGCCTAGCAGCACGGACGCGTCGGCTTACGTCCGAGCCACCACCGGCTGGTTCTCCATTTTGAAAATTTATCCTAGAAGGCGCATAGCCATTACCAAAATTGCCAGTAATAATAGTTGATGAATAGTATCCTTCGCTTCTAAACCCACCAATCCCTCTCCGGTACAAATTACCGTACATATAACTCAGTTCATCGAGACTCGGCAGGAACCAATCGTCAAAACCATTCACTGCAAGTTCATCGCAAACCTGTATCGCCAAGCCGAAACCGCCACCATTTTGAGTGAAGTACCGCATAATGTTTTGGGTATTGGTTAGCCCCATTCCAATTTCTCTAGAAGTTACATTTTTAAGAGATGAAATATCGCTCAAGGCACCACTCTTATGACGCCACTGAGCTGTAGTTTCTGTCTCCACCGGCGCCGCCTCCAAATACCGCCAGCCACCAGAATTGTTTCCTTTGTCATAAAAAATAAGCCCACCTGCCGGACCTTTATCCCCGATTTTATAAGTGGTAGGAGTATCCGCCGGAGCAGGCACAGGTTCGGCCTGCACAAGAATCGCCGCAGGCGCAGGTGTTGAAGGAGCGGAAATCGCTGGAGTCCGCTGAGGAGACCTTGCTGCCACCGCTGCTTTCCCACCGGTTAGCAAAGCAGTTGTGATATTGTCACTTACAATATTAGCCCGATGCTGAACTTCCACCGAAGCGTTTTGCACATTCAGCACGCGGATCACAATCCGGTAAAAGCCGCCCATGTCGGTTAACGAACCGGAAATAATCGCCTCCGCCCCCAGCATACGCCCCAATTCCTGCATGGAGTCATCACCCACATCGCCGGAAAGCTGAAAGTCAAATTCGCCGCGGATAAGGTCTATTTCTTTCCTGTCAACAACGGTAAGTTTTCTGCTGTCAACAAGGTTTGCCGTCAATTCGTCCAGCACATAGCCGGAAAACTTGTCGTGAGGTGAATTAAAATTGAGCGGAGCGATCTTTGTCTTTGCCGCAAGCCGTTCATCAATACGAAGAGCGGCTTCTTTAAGAGCTTGATCCAGCGTCATCCCGTCGGAATTTGCCGCAGAATTTTCTGCCGGAGCTGCCGTAGCTTTTGCGCTTCCGGCACAGCCCATAATCAGCATAATCAAAAGAGTTATGCAAAAAAATTGTTTTTTCATAGTAATTCCTTGCGTATAATGCCCGCCGGCATTTATTAACTCGCTTCCAACGGAAGCGCACCCTTACAGACCGCTTTTTCATCATATTTCGCTTAACGTTCTTAACATATACTTTCCGCTCTGGTGCGCTTTTTTGCCTTTGTTGCTGTGTCTTTTTTCACCAAAACAGAACAAGCTGTTAATTTTTCAATAAGGAACAGGTCATGGGTAAGCTTGAGAATATACTCCCGGTTATCATCACCCAATTTCTTAATTCCCGATGAAAAATCTCTAATCCGCTGTTCTGTTTTGATCACTTTCCTTCCTTTTATGGTTAATTTGGGAAAAACAAATTCTTATTAAATGTTACTAGGTAATTTTATGATTTGTCAATAGTAATTATCAAAAAATATAAAAAACTTGTATTTGGAAACATGCAAGGCTTTTCGGATTACCGGTTTTTTGGTATGCTTTTTTCGATGATGAATCAAGCCCCCTGGAAAAAAACGACAATTAGCCAGCGGATAAAAACACTGAGAAAAAGCCTTAAACTGACGCAAAAAGAATTTGCTCAAAAAATCTATGTTTCAACATCATTTCAAACGCTTATAGAACTTGAACAGAAAAGAGTCCTTGATCGGCATATAAAACTTATTACTTCCGCTTTTGGGGTTAACGAAGCGTGGCTGCGAACCGGGGAAGGGGAAATGTTTGAAAAAGGAACCATCCTGAACCATAAAATTATCGAAACTGTGGAAGTTTTCAAACAGTTAAACCCGTTTTTTCAGGATTTTATTCTTGATCAGCTATATAAATTGCTTGAATATGAGAAAAAAAACAATAACAAAAAAAATAACAGACAATAATTATAATAAGGTAAGACTATTTACCTCGCTAATTGCTCATTTCTCATTGTTAACTGCTCACTATTAACTGTTCACTGTAATTAAAACCTTGTCTTACTGCGCTCGGCCAAACCTGCCAGATGCTGAAATTCAATTGCAGAGCCGTCGTCCAGTTGAACCTTGCCGGAGAAAAAGCCGCAGACCTGACGGCGGGTGGAATTGTGAAAAAACAGGTTTCGCCGCTCTATTCGTTCCTGATGAGGAGTGAATGTCATTTCCAGACGATTGTCATTGCTGGTAAAACGCCACGGAGAAAGCCAGTCGGACGGCGGAATATGAAACGTTACCTGATCCAGTTTGTGCAGTTTTCCATCTACAAAAAAACCGTTTTCCGTTCCCTGCGAAGAATCCGCCCAACTGTAGCCGACGCTGAAACTTAACTGCCTGCCTTCGATCGTTCCGCAGGCGGCAGCCCAGTAGCGGATGTCCGCTTTTGGACGCACACTGCGGCTCCAGTCAAAAATACCCCAGGCGTTTCCCTTTGTAAAAACAATTTCTGCGCTGCCAAATTGAATTACCCCTTCAACTGTATACCACGGAGAACAACGCGCGTATCTGAAAGAATTATTTTCACCACGCCACGGCTGGTTTGTTACCAGAGATTGAGGATCACCGGGCTCGCTTAAAACCAGCGCTCCGCGCAGACTGCGGTGCTGCCGTCCCCACTTTGGGATATCGGTTTTGATCAGCCTGATGCCTCCTTCCATGCAGATAAAATCTAGGTGTGATTTTTTATTATGCCATTTAACAGAACCTGTTGCACTGCCGGTTGGCAAATAATAAGCGCCCATCGGAAACAATGTCTTATAAGTTTGTGTAGAACGTTTTTTATCACGCAGGGAAATTACCGTTATACCCACATAGCCAAGATAACTGTCATCCCTGATTTCAAAAACAATAAGATGAGTCGGACTCTGTATGATATAACGGTCGGCTTCCGTTATCATGCGCCTGGGAGCGGCAGACATAACAGGATCATAAAAAAAAATGGGCTGTCTGGACCAGCCGAAATTGTGCGGTTGTCCGTTACTATCCAGCACAGACACAGGGGTGCTAATTTCATTTTGAGGCATAAAACACCTGTTTACATGTTTTTAACCGCATGATATTAACATAACATGGATTACTCAGGAAAAAAAGTGGTCATTATGGGGCTTGGATTGAACGGCGGCGGGCTGGAATCGGCTCGTTTTTTTCTTAAACGCGGGGCCGATGTTACGGTTACCGATTTAAGGGACGAAAAAACGCTGCAGCCTTCTATAGAACAGTTGGGGCGGGAAAATGTCCGCTACGTTTTGGGCAGGCACGAAATCGAAGATTTTAAGAAGGCCGATATTGTGATAAAAAACCCGGGAGTAAAACCTGATTCTGTGTTTTTACAGGCGGCAAAACAAATCGAAACCGATATTTCCCTGTTTTTGGCGGAATCTCCCGCAAGGCTTTTTGCGGTTACCGGGACAAAGGGAAAGTCATGTACAGCCTCCGCTCTTTATTGGATTTTGAAAAATGTAAAAAATACCGGCAAGGCGTTTCTTGGCGGAAACATAACTGTCTCTCCGCTGACATTTCTTGACGAGCTGACCGGAAACGACAATGTTGTTTTGGAGCTTTCGAGTTTTCAGTTGGGAGATTTAAAAAACAGACCGTTAAAACCATACGCGGCGGTTCTTACTGCCATAATGGCGGATCATTTGGATCGTTATAAATCGATGGAAGAATACATAGACGATAAAAGAAATATTTACCGCGGACAGGATAAGGACGACATTACGGTAGCAGGTGATGACAGTTGGGGGAAAAGTTTTCATGCACAATCAAAGGCGCGCCCTCTTGTCTATTCACATAACACTTTGCCGGAGGGAGTAAACGGCGGCTGGCTCTCCGGCGGCGGTCCCGCTTTCGCGCGGCTGACAAACTGGGAGGGCGTATCCGGCGAAGTTGAAGCGCTGGTGCCGTCCCGTCTTCTTACGCCCGGAGAACACCAAAAAGTGAATCTGCTTTCGGCGGCTCTTGCAGCTTACGGTTTTGGAATAAGCGCGAAAGATATTCACGATACTCTGGCCTCGTTCCCGGGTGTTGAACACCGCCTTGAATTATTCCATACAGCGGGTGGGGTGCGTTTTTACAATGACAGCGCCGCCACAATTCCCGAAGCCGCCGCCGCCTGCATTGAAGCCTTGAGCGCTGAAGGGCCGCTTGTCCTTGTAACGGGAGGGACTGACAAAAATCTCGATTTCTCCCCGCTTGTAAAGATGGCCGGAAAAGCCTCTTCCATAATTTTACTTGAAGGCAGCGGCAGTGAAAAAATTTCGCGCCTGTTAGGTGAAGCCAGCATTAGTTACTCCGGGCCTTTTGACGATTTGGAAAAAGCAGTCCGCTGTGCTGTTGAAAAAGCCGCGAAAGGAAGCGTTGTCGCGCTTTCTCCCGGCTGCGCCAGCTTTGGCATGTTCCTTAACGAATTTGACCGCGGCAGAAAATGGAAGGACGCGGTTTTGCGTTTGGGGTAAATCGATGGATTTGGAAATGCTGGAAAAACGCGCCTTTATCATAAGGCAGGTTCGCTCTTTTTTTGATAAAAAAAAATACCTCGAACTGGACCCCCCCCTGCTCTGCGGCGATTTGATTCCCGAATCCTGCCTTGAAGTTTTTGAAACAAAGCGCCTTTTCCCGCATGGAAGCAAAAAAGAAAGTCCGCCTCTTTGGCTCATTCCCTCCCCTGAAATCTGGATGAAAAAAATTATCGCCCGGCACAAGGTAAATGTGTACCAGATATGCAAATGTTTCCGCAACGGAGAATCAACCGGCCATTTGCACAACCCTGAGTTTAC
>JAIRUC010000249.1 GCA_031254615.1 Treponema sp.
GGAATTTATTGTCCTGTACAACGGCAGCGCCCCATACCCCGATTATAATGAGCTAAAACTCTCCGCCGCGTTTATGGACATAGAAGGATTGGAAGTGAAAGATCGCGAAGATTTCCCGCTGGAATTAAAAGCCCGCGTCTACAACATAAACCACGGGCACAATCCCGAAATACTGAAAAAGAGCGAGTATTTGGACGGCTACAGTTTTTTAGTAGAGAATATACGCAGAAACGAAGAAGAGGGATTTCCCCTTGCTGAATGTGTACCGCTTGCGATAGACTATTGTATAGAGAACAACAAACTGAGAAATTTTTTACTGGAAAACAGTGTGGAGGTGCGAAACATGTTAATAACCGAATACGACCGTGATATGGATATAGCTGTTAATAGGAGAGAAGCCTGGGAAGATGGTATGGAGATAGGTATGGGAAAAGGTCGTGAGAAAAGCCGTCAGCATTTTCTTGAATTGTTGGATCAAGGGTTAACAATAGAGGAAATTAAAGAGCGTCTTAATCAGGAAGAAGAAGTTTTTTGAATTAAACAGCGCCTTTAACCGAATATAAAAATTTATTATAAATACTTGAAAAAAATTGCGGTTTGCGGTATATTTCGAAGTAAAGACGTATGTCTTTAAAAAAAATACAAGGAGTTTTTAAATGAAAAAAACTTGTTTGATTCTCTTGGTTTTGTCTCTTGGTTTTGTTTTGGCTGCCTGCGGTTCTTCTTCCAAGGCAATACCGGCGTCTGACATGCCGCCTTGGATGAATGATTCTCCGCCGGAAGACGCTCTTTGGGGTATTGGAATTGCTAAGCAGTCTTCTCCGCAGATGTCTATGACTACCGCGGAAGCAAGGGCTAGGGTATCTATTGCCCGTCAGCTTAGTACCAAAGTACAGGCTATGTTCACGGATTATAACCTTGACGCCGGTAATGTAAATAATCAGGCTAATGCTTCCCTGCAGGAAGAGGTAAGCAGGCAGATTACCAATATGGACGTTTCCGGAGCCCGCCCAATTCAACGCTGGCAGGCCAAAGATGGTACATGGTGGTTCCTGGTAGAAATGAAAAAGTCCGATGCAAAAAATCAGATGGCCAGTATTCTGGGAAATGAAGAGGCGGCATTTGCTCAATTTAAGGCGCAGCAGGCGCTCCAGATGCTGGACGCTAAGCTTGCCAAAAATGAAAAGCCTTTGCAGGTGAACAACTAATCTTTTAACAAGAGCAAAACAAAACAGCACCCTCGTCTTTGTGATGAGGGTGTTAATTTAATTCTTTCTTTATAAGAGGATTCAGGATGTCGTTGAAAAATAACAGCTTGCTTTATTTGTTTTGTTTGTTAATTTTTTCAACTTGTTCAGGGCTTCCGGCAAGTCCGCCTGTATCTTCCGTGAATGTTTCGGAAACCTCTTTTTTTTCCTCTTTTCCTTCAAACGGCGGTCTTGTCTTTATCGGGGTTGCGGGAAAAAGATCGAATCCCAATGAAACTCTTCAGCTTGCCCTTGAAGATGCGGCGCATAGGGTTGCTGTTTTTAACAAAGTTTCCGGCGAGTATGTTGTCGAAAATAATATCGGCTCCGGAGCCTTTGATCATTTGCATAACACCCGTACGCAGTTGTTTGCAGACAAAGAACAGTCAAAGCAGTATGTTGATGCCCTTCAATATGATGCCGATACAGATACAATAGAAATAGAAAATTCTTTTTTTATCCGTACTGTTTACCGATCGCCGCTTCCCAGTCCGGTGAATTATCGTTCGGGGTACACAGGGGCCGACAGAAAACCGGATTGGATTGATAAGCCTCCAAATGAAATTGAAGGTTATGAAGTAGGCATTGGTTTTTCCGGACGTTATTCTTCAATTACCGATACTTTTACCAATTCATGGAATAACGCGGTATTTGCGATTATCAGAAATATTAATGCGACCTCGCAAAGCAATGATTTGCTTTATCAGAATACAGGCAGTTTATTTGGATATAAAACTTCCAATGATAATACTGTTTACTCTTTTGGCACATTAAGTTATTTTTATGTGCTTGATACATGGATTGATCCTAAATCGAAATCTGTATGGACTTTGGCGATTGCCAAAAAGTCCGAATAAATAATATAATTTTTTTGGAGAGTTAGTATGTTAAAATTGAAATTTGTTAGTTTACTGTCATGTTTAATTCTTTTGACGTTAGGTGCTTGCAGCAGTTCGCCTTCCGGTGCTTCTCCTGCGGAAGCCCAGGCTGCGGCGCAGTCGGCGCTTGGCAGGCTTGACGGACAGGTAGGGCGGCCGACAGATGCGCCAGCCGCTCCTTCGGCACAGCAGCCGTCAGCCGGCGGGAATGTTTCTTCCTCTTCGGCACAGCAAACGGTTGTGAATACCAGCAAAACTAAGCCCGCATGGGTAGATTCGGTTGAATCTGTATACGGAAGATCACGGTATGTTGCCGCTGTGGGGTATGCTTCCGACCGCGCAATGGCCGAAAAAAACGGCTTTGCCAATCTTACCGGTTTTTTTGGGCAGTCTATTCACGCGGATCAGACTATAACAAATACTTACCGTGAAGCTGTAAAAAATGGCACAACATCCGGCTGGACCGATGATACCAGAATGGATAATACCATAAGGACTACTGCCTCTATGGAAACTCTTGCGGCAGCGGATATAAAAGAAGTCTGGCATGATACAAAAAACAATGTCTTTTACGCGGCTGCTGTTATGGAAAAGGCAAAGGCCGCTCAAGTATACACGGATATGATAACTGCCAATCAGAACATGATAAAAAACCTTATTACAATGAGTCCGGCGGAAAAGAATTCAATGGAAGGGTTTTCCCGGTATCAATTTGCGGCGGCGGCGGCGGATATAAATGTTACCTATGGGAATGTATTGAAATTGATTGACGCTCCTGTCCCGGCGGGGCTTGTTAAAGGCGATGAATACAGGCTTGAAGCGCAAAATATCACCAAGGCGATTCCAGTTGGTATAACTGTAAAGAATGACAAATCGGGAAGAATTCAGGGCGCATTTGCCAAAGCGCTCTCGGATATTGGTTTCAGAAGCGGCGGCAATAATTCGCGTTATATTCTTGATGTTAATATATCTGTTTCTCCGGTTGATCTTCCCAACAATACCAATAAATTTGCCCGGATAGAGCTTGGCGCAGACCTTACCGATACAAGCGTAAAATCCGTATTGCTGCCTTACAATTTTAACACACGGGAAGGGCATACCACTGTTGCGGAAGCCGAAAACCGCGCTTATGCCGCTGCAGAGAAAAAGATAAGTCAGGAATATAAGGACATATTGCTTACTTATCTTTCTCAGTTGCTGCCTAAAAAGTAATATATAAAACCAAATTATAAAAAGAATTATAAAACAGGAGTTTTCACTCCTGTTTTTTTTTTGTAGAATGGGCTTGTGAGACAACCCGGTTGGTTGTCTCACAAGCCCTGCAGTTTTACGACCTTCGGTCTTAAAAACTGCAATTATTAAGGAAGTTATTCAGAAACTGAAGTTTCTGAATAACTGGAGGGGATATGCAGAAAGAAGGTTACATATTACGAAACCACGAATATATCAGGATATTGCCGGTATGGGCGCAGGAGCTGGCGGCGAAATACGGCTCTAAGACGGCGAACCTCTATATACTGCATGGCAATATCCGCGACTTGCTTCCGCACAGAAAAAAAGAAGATGAGTTTGTTTTTACAAGAGTGCAGGAGTACATCTCTGAAATTTTATTCGGCAACAGGGATATTATCGCTTACTACGATCGTTCCGGCGGTATATCGTTTTGTGAGCCGCAAATGGAAACGGACTATCTTGCCGCGGCGCCGGCATTTACGGTAAACCCCGATGTTGATAAAAGCGATTTTGTTTCCAGCGACCCGGAAAAAAGTTTTCCGTATCTGGAAAAATATTTTCTTTCGCGTATTCCGTCGGACAGGCGCGAAAAATGCCGCATGGTGTTTATCATTGATTATGCCGAACATATTGTTCCCGCAGGCGACCTGATCCGTCTTTCCGATACAGACCGGTATTGTATGGTGACATTTAACAGATGGGCAACCGATCCTAAATTTATTAACGGCGATATTTCAATCATCCTGCTGACGGAAAATCTTGCCGATATTTCTTCCCGGCTTACGGGCTCTCCTTCAACTGTAAAAATAAGCGTACCGTTTCCCAATGCCGCGATAAGGGAAAGTTTTTTACGCTCCAGGGAAAAAGACGGGAAACTCCTGCTTGAACGCGGGCTGACTCCGGATAAACTCGCCATGGTTACATCGGGCGTTAATCTTATGAACCTGAACCGCCTTGCCGCCGAAAGTTTTGAGGAAAATAAACCGTTATCGCTTGAATTCATGCGGATGAAAAAAAAGGAAATAATCGAAACTGAAGCGGCAGGACTTTTGGAATTTATGGAAACTTCTTTTAATCTGTCTCATGTTTCGGGGCACGACTTTGTAAAAAAGCGGTTCAAGAATGCGGCAAAAGCGATAAAGATGGGGCG
>JAIRUC010000151.1 GCA_031254615.1 Treponema sp.
ATCAATTTACTGGCGCTTATGTTGCGGTTGTACTGGCCTTGCACTTCGGCGGTTTGGACGTTAAGCGCCCTAATTCTCATGCGGTGGCGGTCGGCGAGTTCGCTTATTGCGCCTGATACGATTGTCTGCGCTCCGAGGAATTTGCCGATTTCAAGGGCGGATTTGTCGTCTACTTCGCCTGACATTTGAAAGTTGAGTTCCATGCGGATTTGTTCCAACTGCGCTCTGTCCACTACGAAAAATATTTTGTCGTTGACGGCGTTGGCGATTAGCTCATCAATGATGTAATCGGAGAGGGCGGCATAATCGGACTGGATGTTGAGGATTACGATTTTGCTTGCTCTGGGGATGTTGTCGTTGAGGTAGTCCGATGTGTCACGGATTGCTATGTCGAGATCATCGGGGCCTGCGGGTGTTGTGGCGCAAGCAAATAACAGTGAACAAGTAACAATTAACAATGGAAGATTGCGTTTTGACTTTTTCATTCTCACTCCTTGAAAAAATGTGCCTAACAGTGCTGCTAAAGCAGCTTAGCAATATTAGGCACGATTGATTTTTCTTTAGAATTCTCCTTCGTAGCCGGAATCCGTTATGGTTTGTTTGGAAGCGGCGGACAGGTTGGTACAGCCTTTGAAAGCCCTTTTATTAAGTGCCACCATAATTTCATAGCTATGATCGTCCCTGAAATGACCATGCGGGTCCATCCCTTCAATATAAAGAGAATGATCCTGTGAACCACCGCTTGCATAATCTCCGTACATTATTGTACTGCCGGACGGTATTTTTACATCGACCAGCGATGTGCAGCCTTCAAATACACTTGATCCTATTCTTTCAAGGCTTCGAGGCAGTGTAACCGAAGTAAGGTTTTTGCAGTCTGCAAATACTCTGTTTCCTATATCCGTAACCCCTTCGGGTATGACAATGGAAGTAAGTCCGCTTTTCTTGAAAGCTTCAGTTTGTATGTATTTCAAATTTTTCGGCAAGGTTACTTGTTTAAGATCAGCGCACCCTTCAAAGCCTCCGTTAATGTAAGTAACGGTATCGGGAATTACTACCGAGGTAATGCGATCTTTTCTGTTTTCTTTTGCGCCATGAGGAGGGTTGCTAAACTCACTGAACAAAAGAGCCGCTTCAATTCTCACTACAGGCAAACCGGCAATCGTTGCGGGAATTACAATATCGCCGCCTTTACTGCCCAGGTATTCTTCAAGGATTACGCCGTCTTTTGTTTCATTTACGATGTAGTTATAATCACCGCTTGTTTTTAAGCCTCGTCCGGCGTTAAAGGCAGCGCGTTCGGCTTTCTGAACAACTCCTCCGAGAAGAAACCCGCCGATTAAAACTGCCGCGTTAATTACGATGATGAACATACCGCTTTTAATAAAGGCGGGTTTTGGTGACGTGCTTATATGCAGTACAATATATCTGATAGTCAGAATAACCATGTGTATCAATGATACAAAGCCGCCGACTATATAAAAAATGACTATCATAAAAAGTCTGCCTACAAAGCCTGTCATCATTGACTGTGCGCCGCCGTCTGATGATACTGCAATGCCGCCTCGCATGGTAACGACTTCGTAATCGGGTTTTAAGGCGGCTCCAAAACCGCCTATCGCCGCTTTCAAAAGCCGTGGGCCGCCAAGAATACCCCATCCAATTCCCAAAACCCACATACCCCAACTTGTGTATGTAGTGAGAAATCCAATCATCGTTGGAACCCAGCCGACACAGAAGAAAATGCTGTTCCATAGCAAACCTTTGCGCGCTCCTTCTAGTCTTTCGTCACTCATAAAAATCTCCTTGCTTTTTGTTTGCCATTTGCTATCTACGATAGCTTACGAGCGGCATTTAGAATTTTCCTTTATAGCCGGAATCCTTTACGGCTTGTTGTGAAGCGGCGGACAGTTTGGAACAGTCTTTGAAAGAACCCAAATCTTCATATACGGATTGTTTGTTGTTTTGAAAATACTTGTCCATTGCTTCAATATGGATGTCTGAATCAGCTTCACGGGCTTTTGCATAATAGCCGTACATTATACTGCTGCCTGACGCTATTTTTACATCAACCAGCGATGTACATTTCTCAAAGGCATTTTCGCCTACCCTTTTTAGGCTTTTAGGTAACGTAATCGAAGTGAGGTTAGCGCAATTCTTAAACGCATCCTTTCCAATATCCGTTACGCCTTCGGGTATGATAATTGAAGTAAGGCCGCTTTCTCTGAAAGCGTCTTGGCCTATAATTTTTAGGTTTTCCGGCAGCGTGATTTGCTTAACATCCTCGCAGCCATAAATAAAAGCTTCAATATAGGTAACGGTATCGGGAATGGCGACCGAAGTAATGCGTTTTTGTCTCTTTACTCTGCCGTCTCCCCATGGCGGATTACCTCTTTCGTCAAATGTTTTTACAATACCGACGACGGGCAAACCGTCAATCTCGGTAGGAAGCGTTATCTTGCCGTGTTTATACCCTCTGTAGTAATTAAGTATTATGCCGTCTTCTTCTCCGTTGACGAGATAGTTATAGTCGCTGGTTTTTTTTATGCCTCTGGCGGCCATAACCTTGTCACCTAATATACCTTGGGTTATTCCTCCGGCAACTATTGCCCCAATAAAAACGGCAATATTTATTATAATGACTGGTATGGCGATTCCCTTTACCAAACATTTAACGGAAAGGATAGCCATGTGAAAAAGGGCTACTACTCCGCCGAGTACATACATTGCGCCGCCCGCGAGAGCATAGACTGCCATGTTCATCGTTCCCGATTCTGCGCCCTGCCCCCTGCTTACTACTCTGCCGGTACTTCTTTCTACGGTTACTTCCTCGAATGTCGGCGAGAACGCCGCCCCAAACCCGCCTTTCAATGCGGCTATTATTTTGGGCAATCCTAAAATTCCCCAGCCAATAAAAACAAAAATTTTTGCTTTTCCTCCTATCGCGCTTGCGCAAAGCGCAATCATAAACATTGACCAGCCGATCCAGTAGGAAATGCTGTTTTTTATTAAGGTACTGCGTAAACCTGTCTGAACATAATCATCACTCATACAAAACCTCTCTTTACGCCGCTTCGTTGCGTAGCAACGAAGCGGCAGTTAATCGAACGGCTCGGCAACGCCGAGACGAAATCTCCTTGCTTTTTGTTGTAAACCCCTACGGGTTTATTTCAGTTCCTTCAACTCTTCCTTTGAGTATTTATCGCCGTTGTCCACACCTTTTTTGAACCAATAGCGGGCTTTTTCTATGTCCTTCGGTACGCCTTCTCCGTTTTTGTACATAGTGCCTAAAGCCTGTATTGCGTAATTCTGAATGTCATTTTCCCTGCTGTCATTTGCCGCTTTCTCATAACATTCGACGGTTTTTGCCGTGTCCTTCTGAACTCCTTTTCCCTCCTTGTAGCAGTTGCCAAGTTCATAAAAAGAAGAACCGTTACCCAGTTCCGCCGCAATTTGATATAAGCGGAAAGCGGTAGCGGGGTCTTTTTCGGATGCGCTGAAAGCAAGAAGGTCAACATCGGTCGCAAAGAATTCTTCCGGCTCGCTGCAACCTTGATCCGAGTATGTTTCATCGTATTCGTCTCTGCATTTTTCAAGATACATTGCCGCTTGTTCATAGTTTTTCTCTACGCCAAGCCCCAACAGGTATTTAAGCGCAAGATCGTGGCAAGCGTCTTTGTTGCCCAATTCCGCCGCCTTGCGTAATGTCTCTGAGATTCCCGTGTTGACATTTGCTGTTTGCGCCGCCTGAGTTGACGGAGCGGGGGCGGCAGGAGCGGCGGATGACCGCACTTGCGCTTCTTCGTTTTTTGCCCGTTCGTACAGTTCTTTGCCCTCCGCATCCGCATCGGCTTTGCTTTTTTCCCATGCGAAAACAGGCGGGTTGTATTCTTGTATGTAATCGTCAGGAGCGGTTCGCTGCTCTCTCTGGTTTTCAATCATGGTCTCAGTAGCAGTACGCTCCGTTTGAGTGGTATGTCCGCAGTTAAGGCACTCAAAGTCTCTCCATACTTTGGTATTGTAGGTTGTTACACGCTCGTTCTTTTCGGCAAATTTGTTTTCTTCCATTTTATAAGAAAGATATTGGACTTCTTTTCGGATCATCCCCCATGAATTGGGACAGCCGCAGGATGGACATTCAAGCGTTAATCCGGCTTCCATTCCATTTGAATAATCACCGGGGTTTTTAGAACTTTTTTGTCCCATCTTTTCGCATATCAAATATGCTAACCCTATTAAAATGACCGCCGCAATAAAAGTCGGGAAAGAGCCGGCAATTATAACGGCAATACCACACATCACAAAGTATAAAATCTTTGATAGCCGGAAACTTGCTTCATCTACAGCTACTTTTGCCGATGGATCGCCGTTATCCTGTATCCATTTTTCGAGCCAGGGGAACTCTTTTCGTTTTTTTTCGTAGTAAGCGGCGTACGCTCTTACTGTCCGTGTTTTGTCCCGTTTGTTAAACAGGATGTAAACCCCTATGGCCAATGCCAATACGATTATCCGTAACATATAAAACTCCTTACTTTTTGTTTGCCACTCATACGAGCGGCAAAATATATACAACCCATAGGGGCGGTATTATAACTCTCGCCTGACACTGTTGCGCCGCTCGAATAAACCTCTTTTACAGTGGGAAAATTAAACCTCCCTTTTTTTTACACACTTGTATTGATGAAATTCATTATACGGAGGAATTTATGGTTTACGGTTATATCAGGGTCAGCACAGACAAGCAAACAGTCGATAACCAGCGTTTTGAAATAGAACGCTATTGCTCAAGAAACAACATAGCTATTGACCGCTGGATAGAGGAAACAATCAGCGGTACGCAATTACCGGAAAAACGACTTTTGGGATCGCTGCTTGCCGAAGCAAAAACCGGCGACCTCATCGTTTGTTCCGAACT
>JAIRUC010000206.1 GCA_031254615.1 Treponema sp.
GCCAAAAACGCAATATTCTTTCGTAAAATTTCCGAATAATCCTGGAAAAAATAATTTACAAGATGTTTCGCGGCCAAAAAAGGAAGATAATACGAAACAGCTATCGTAACGATAAACGCTACAACCATAAAGACAGACCACTTCTGGACACGGAAGGTAAAATATTTATTTAAATAAAAACTTAATATGCTGGAAAGAAAATAATTTGCGGCGGTCGAAAACCAATAACCCATCTTAATTACATTTAACAGAAAAGCTCCTATTGCCAAACCCACGAGAGTATTTATAATTCCGACAATAAGAAACTTTAGAAACACCCGATCAAAAAGCATCCTGATATTCATTTGCAGTCCCACCCTATTGTATATTGATATAAAACCTTTCCAAATAAGCGATTCTACGGCGGGCGTCGTTGTAACGCCTGCTCTGCGGATATTCATTTACAAGGCGGCGGTAATAATCCAGCGAAAGTTTAATGTTGCGGTACGGCGTATTGGCTTCGTAAAACTGACCGTACAGCCAGTATATTTCATCACTGCCATTGGGATAATACTCCATAAATTGATCGAGTAACGCTATTGCCGCGCCGGTATTCCCTTCATCAAAAGTTTCCTGCGCTTTTTTCAATATTTCTTCCGGCGGCAGTTTCTCCTGTTTTTGAACAGGCGTGTCTGCTGCTTCTTTCGGTATTTCAGGCGCGGTAATTTGCGGCGTTACGCCAACAGGCGGCGTTGCGGAAGATGATGGAGTGGTAGCGGTCTCCTGCGGTCGAGAAAGCGTAGACTCCCTATTCGCAGATGCAGATGACGACGGCGCAGCAACCGTTTCCTGCGGCCGGGAAGGAGCGGAGTCCCTGTTTGCGGACGCAGCCGCTGACGGTGCGGAAGAAGTTGCGCTTTCCTTTTCGGGAGCGGAATCTGCGGCAGCGCCTTTTGCGCCGGACTGCCCTCCTCTTAATATCGCGCCTTCATCAAGCGCGGACGGCCAGCGCGGCTCCGCTATTACCCTGCCGCGGTCAATGGGCGGATTAAACCACCCTGCCCCGCCGCCGGCAGACGACTCGCCTACAATAACCTGAACATAATCATTTAAAATATAATCTCTGATAAAATCCTGCCTGTAGAATTTTAGCGCATAACTCCCCGCTTCTTCCGCTCTGAAAATAAAACTCTGTCCGTCAGGATCAAGGCGGCGCGAATTGTAGACAAGGCCGCGGCGGGAGGCCAGTTCTCCCAGATACACCCAACCTGTTCCACGGAACGGTATTTCTACAATCTGCCCTACAGTTGCGCGTACTGTCCGCGAAAAAACAATTTCATCGCCGGGTGGCAAAAGCGCCTGCCGGTTTGGAACAGGCGCGTCATCTTTCACCGCCGTTACCGCAGGCGGAGTTACCAGCCACGGCTGGCTTCTGGGCGGAACCTGCTCAACCGCGCTTTTGCCTTCGGCAATGTCCTGCTGTTCCTGAACGGGTTGTTCTTCTGCCAACTCGTCTGTCACAGGAGGGCTTTCTTCCGCTGTAACAGGAAACTCTGGCGGTGGTTGAACGGCCGTTACAACCGGCGCAGAAGGCGTCTTTTCATCTGGCGCTTTTTCAGCGTCAACAATCTCGACAGCTAACGGCTGTTCTTCAACTGACGTATCTGCCGTAAAATCATCCGTTTCAACTTCAATATCTTCGCTGATTTGTGAATCATCCGTTATGCTATCTTCTGTAAATTCTTCTTCGGGCATATTTTCGTTATCCTGTGATTCATCATCCTGTGATTCGTCATCAAAATCCGCGCCCGGTTCAACTTCATCTTCTTCCGCTGTTAATTCCAACTGCGATAAACCTTCTTTATCATCATCTGCGCCTTTATCTTTTTTCGGCGTTCCGGCGCAGGAAAAAACGAAAAATATTAATATCAGAAATAACGAAAAAACTTTTTTCATGGAACACGCTCCAAAAACTTATCAATTTCGGTTTCGATTTTCTCACGCCATTGTTCTTCGCCTTCTTTTAACGGGTCCTGCCAATATTCCAAAGCATCCTGCTCTGTCCATACTGTCCTCTGCTCCCTCTCCGGAATAACTCCGGGAACAAAATCAGGCTCATCGGGCAAAAAAATCTCGTCGGGAGGAATTGCTATCTGAAAATTTATTCTGTTCTGATCGTCAGGCTGCATATTTTTTTCAGGTTTTTTCAACGACAAAAGCACGGACAAAATCAGAGCCGCGGCAAAAATCGCGGTACAAATAAGAACTATCCGCCGCTTCTGTTCGTCAGTTAAATTTGTAAACTTGTCCTGAAAAAAACGGACAATTTTTTCTATGAACCCCATCCCGTTTAAATTATAACCTAAAAGTTATAAAAAATGAAGTGTCTTGTTAATACCCCGCGGAATTGCTATCATTAACACAAAGAAATAACACGGAGAAAAACATGAACGAGCGGCTGAATGCCCTGCTAAAACGATATGAAGAGTTGAATGAGCTGATTCAGGACCCTCAACTGGTAAAGGATCAAAACCGGTACCGGCAGGTCATGAAGGAACATTCGCATCTAAGCGAAATTGCCGAAATTCAGTCTAATATTGAAGGGCTTGAAAAACAAATAGACGAGGCAAAAGCGCTCGTTCAGGAAGAAAAAGATTCGGAAATGCGGGAGCTTGCGCGCGAGGAACTTAAAGAGCTGGAAACCCGTCTTACCGATAACAGCGACAAATTGAAATTCCTGCTCATCCCAAAAGACCCGTTGGACGAAAAAAATATCATCATGGAAATACGGGCGGGGACAGGCGGCGAAGAGGCCGCGCTTTTCGCCGCCGACCTGTACCGGATGTACTCCCGCTTTGCCGAAACAAAGGGCTGGAAATTCGAAATAATGAATTCCAATGACACGGAACTTGGCGGCATAAAAGAAATTGTGTTTTCCATTACCGGAAACAATGTATACGAAAACCTGCGCTATGAATCCGGGGTTCACAGAGTGCAGAGAGTTCCAAGCACGGAATCATCGGGAAGAATTCATACTTCGGCGGTAACAGTGGCTGTTCTGCCGGAGGCGGACGAGACCGAAATTGACATAAAGCAGGAAGATCTGCGCATTGACGTAATGCGCGCCGGCGGCCCGGGGGGACAATGCGTCAACACCACGGATTCCGCTGTGCGCATAACGCATCTGCCCACGGGCATTACTGTCCATTGTCAGGATGAAAAGAGCCAGATAAAAAACAAGGCAAAGGCTATGCGCATTTTGCGCGCGCGCATTTACGAGGCGGAAGAAGCAAAGGCCGCATCTCTTAGGGCCGAAGCCAGAAAAACGCAGGTTGGTTCGGGCGACCGCTCTCAGAGAATCAGAACATATAACTTCCCGCAGAACCGTCTTACAGATCACAGAATCAACCTTACTCTTTACAAACTAGACCTTATCATGCAGGGTGATACGGCGGAACTTTTCGACGCCTTAAAACTTTCCGCAAAAGAGGAACTTCTGCAGTCAAGCAGTACAGAAGCCGCCGCGTCCTGAAAAAATGAATGTCCGTGAAGCATTAGCCAGCACTGCTGCCTGTCTAAAATCAGCCGGCATTGAATCATCATCCCTTGACGCTTCCCTTTTGCTTGCGCATATTCTGAACACCACGCGTACCTCTCTTTTCGCAATGGGAACGGACGCCCTTGCAGATAACGCTCTTACTGCATTCCGCGCTCTTGTCGACAGAAGACTGAACGGCGAATGTGCCGCTTATATACTTGGTAAAAAAGAATTCAGGGGGCTGGAGTTTCTGGTAAATCATTCGGTACTTGTGCCGCGTCCCGAAACTGAGACTCTTGTTGAAACAGCGATAAGCGTTCTTAACATGGAACAGGCGGCGGTAAGTCCTATCCGCATTCTTGACCTTTGTACGGGATCAGGCGCGGTCGCTGTTTCATTAAAAAGCGAAAGACCTCAGCTTGATGTATGGGCCTCGGATATTTCTCCGCAGGCAATTGAAACCGCAAAAACAAACACCGCCCGTCTTCTGCCCGGCGCGTCAATTCACTTTTATCAGGGTGATCTGTATAACGCGTTACCCGCTATGCAATTTTCCGTAATTGTCAGCAATCCTCCGTACATACCCACAGACGTTATAAAAACACTTGCGCCGGAAGTACAAAATGAACCGCATCTGGCTCTGGACGGCGGACATACCGGACTTGAAATCATAGAACGAATCATTGAAGGCGCGCCAAAATACCTGCGTAGTGGCGGAACTCTGTTAATGGAAGCAGACCCCCGCCAGATGAAAAATATCACGATTTTACTTGAGAAAAGAGGATTTTCGGATATACAATTATATAATGATCTATCGGGACAAGAAAGGGCAATCAAAGGCGCATATAAAGCATAAATTAGTTTTAATGCTTTTTATCATTTTACTTTTTTCATGCCGTTCCAGCCCTGCAACGACGGAAGACGATACAGAAAAAGATACGGAACCCCGCATAACAAGCAGCAGTCTTACCCTTATCGCTGCCGGTGACAATTTATTTCACATAACAATTATAAACTCATCGGTAAAGGACGGTGTGTACGATTTTGCGCCTATTTATACGGAGATAAAAGACATAGCAACAAAAGCCGATCTTGCCTTTATAAATCAGGAAACAGTTATGGCGGGCGAGAGTTTCGGCTATTCGGGGTACCCAAGATTCAATTCACCCCAGTCTCTTGCGCAAACTGTTGCGGACACGGGCTTTGATATTGTAAATCAGGCAAACAACCATGCCATGGACATGGGAAAGTCAGGTCTTATCGCTACTCTTGATCTATGGGACACAATAGAAGGAATAACCGTAATCGGCGCGCGCAAGGCAGGAGAACACGCCAAAATAGTAACAAAAAACAATATCAGCCTTGGGTTTTTGTCTTATGCGCACAGTCTTAATGGCATCCCGCTTCCGGTAGATTCTCCAGACCTTGTTTCCATGGTCAACAGAGACAAAATGGCGCAGGAGATTGACGCCCTGCGTCCGTTATGCGATTTTTTGATTGTTTCCATGCACTGGGGTTCGGAATACGAGTTAATAGAACCCGAAAATGAACAGACCGACCTCGCCCTTTTTCTGGCACAGCACAATGTAGACCTTATTATCGGACATCATCCGCACGTACTCCAGCGAGCAGAGGCCATTACTCTTGAGGACGGAAGAAAAACATTGTGCTTTTATTCTTTGGGGAACTTTGTTTCCAATCAGGATAAAAAAGAAAGAATCCTCGGCGGCATGATGGTTGTAACTTTTACAAAACAGGAATCGGCGCTTGAAACCGCAGAGCTTTCCATTTCCGATTCCGGAATAATACCCGTCGTGTGCCATTTTGATTCCGGTTATATAAACACAAAAGTCTATCCTTTATATTCATACAGCGAAGAACTACTGGAAAAACACGCTCTTAAAGGAAAAGAATCCGGACTGACGATTGATTTTTTTCACTCTATTCTTAACCAGCTGGAAACCAAAATCATTACAAGCGATCCTTTTTAATCAAGAGTATAACAAATAAACCTCCCCGGCAAGCAGGGAGGTTTAACCTGTGTTATGAAAAAATATAAGACTATTCTGCTGAAGCCGCTTCTTGTACAGTTTCGGCGGTAGCGTCCTGTGTTTCAACAGCCGCTTCTTCAACTTTTTCGGCTTCTTTCACTTTCGGCGCTTCCTGTACAGCTTTTACCGGTTCTTCCTTTCTGGCAACAACAGGAAGGGCTTTTTTGCCGTTCTTAATTGCCGCTTTGCAGGTTTTACATATCTTGAATTTCTGCCCGTCCGTTTCCTGTTCGTAAAGGACTTTTACATTTTTTCGTTTACAGACCGGACACTCGCCGCGTCCGCGTTTAAATAATTCTCTAAGACTACTGCCTCTGTGCGGTTTTGACATCTATTTCCCCTTATTCTCACCCTTGGACTTTTCTTCTTTCTTTTTGGCCTTCTTGCTGTTTTCCTCAGTATCAAGTTTATAATCTACAAGTTCAAGAACAACCAATTCCGCGGCATCTCCCTTTCGTTCACCGAGTTTGATAATACGGGTATAGCCGCCGTTTCTGTCCTTCATCCTTGGAGCGATATTGGTAAAAAGTTTTACAACAATACCTTCGTCAAAGAGACGGCTGGAAACTATCCGCCGGTTATGAACCGTATCTTCTTTCGCGCGGGTGATCATTTTTTCCGCAGACCTTCGGACTTCCAAAGCCTTCGCCTTGGTTGTCCTAATCCGTTCCTGCCTGAACAGGCTTGTCAGCATATTCCGGTGCAGCGCCTTTCTGTGAGACGCCATTCGCTGCAGCGGATTAAACCCTCTTTTATGCTTCATTTTCAGTTTCCTTTACTTTGGTTTCCACGCGGGCATTTTTAAGAACATTCAAATCGGTTATCCCAAGACTCAAGTTCCACTCTTTAAGTTTCTCCTTGATTTCCTGAAGGGATTTTTTTCCGAAATTGCGCGTTCTTGCAATATCGTCTTCGGTTTTCCGCGTAAGTTCCCCGATAGTTTTGATATTCGCATTTTTCAAACAATTTGAAGAACGAACCGAAAGTTCCAGCTCTTCCACAGGAGTATTAAGTATTTTCCGTATATGCTCGTTGCCTTCGTCAATATCATCTTCAACACCAAGATTGTTTTCATCAAAATTAATAAACACCGAAAAATGATCCTTGGTGATTTTTGCGGCTTCGGCCAGAGCGTCTTCAGGTCTTACAGTTCCGTCGGTCCAGATTTCAAGCACAAGCTTATCATAATCACTGCGCTGTCCAAACCTTGTCGGCTCAACCGCGAATTTTACCTTTTTAACAGGCGAAAAAATCGCGTCCATCGGGATAGTTCCGATAACTTCAATATAACGCTCGTTAACTTCGGATGGCACATAACCGCGTCCAAGATCGATCTGGATTTCAAATTCAATTTTGGCGTCTTCCATTAGGGTCATTATGTGCTGCCCTGTTGAAAGCACTTCTACCTGTCCCGGTCGGGCAAAATCAGCGCTTGTTATTTCGCGTTTGCCGGACCATTCATAAAGCAAAATATCCTGCTCCATATCTTCCGGCAGCTTCAGGCGAATCTGCTTGAGGCTGTTTATAACCTCAAGGGTATCTTCGACAATATTCGGGATTGTTTCAAATTCGCTTGATACGTTATGCGCGGTTCCGTTTGAGTCATAAGAAACAATCTTTACCGCGGTAATGGCGTACCCCTGAATAGAAGAAAGGAGTACTCTGCGTAAAGTATTACCGATAGTTGTACCGAATCCCGGTTCAAACGGAGCGGCTACGAACTTGCCATAACTGGAATTGTGTTCTACCTGCTCAAAGTTACTCTTAGGACGCTTGAATCCTTTCATAAGGTTCTTACGGGCCATGGACACTCCTTACTTGGAATATAATTCAATAATCATTTGTTCCTTTATATCTCCAAGATCGGTAATATCACTTCTGCGAGGAGATGCGAGGAACTTCCCTTTCATCGCATCAGGATCAAGGCTAAGCCAGGGCATTACTCCCGATTTGCCGTATTCTTTCAGCGAATCCTTAACAACTGTCATATTCTTGCTTTTCTCGGCAATGCCAATTTCATCTTCCGCGTTTACAAGGTAGGAAGGTATTGTTATTTTCTTGCCGTTTACAAGCACATGGCCATGCAATACAAGCTGTCGTGCCTGACTTCTTGATGAAGCAAAGCGCAGGCGGTACACCACATTATCAAGCCGCCTTTCCAGCAATATAAAAAGGTTTTCACCTGTTATGCCGGGCATACGAAGGGCGCGTTCAAAGAAAAGACTGAACTGCTTTTCCAGCATACCGTAGATTCTTTTAAGTTTCTGCTTTTCCCTAAGCTGTATTCCGTAATCGGAACGTTTGCCGGCGCGTCCTTTGGGGTCCTTTCCGGGTGCAGGACGCTTTTTATTAATTGGGCATTTATCGCTCTTACAGCGATTCCCCTTGAGCATCAATTTTTTCTGTTCTACACGGCACATTCTGCAAACAGGGCCGGTGTATCTTGCCATATTCTTCTCCTATATTCGGCGAGTTTTTCTTGGTCTGCAGCCGTTATGCGGAATGGGGGTAACATCACTGATCGACTTAACCTTGATGCCCATCACTCCTAGCTGCCGGATAGCGGATTCTCTGCCAATACCCGGACCCTTTATATAAACATGAACTTCACGTAAACCTGCCTGCAGCGCTTTTTGGGCGGCAGTTTCGGTTACGGTCTGAGCCGCAAAGGGAGTTGATTTTTTCGCTCCCCTGAATTGCAACATACCCGAACTTGCCCAAGAAACAGTATTTCCCATCAAGTCGGTAATCGTAACAATTGTATTATTAAAGGTTGCCTGTATAAAGACATTACCTTCATATACTGATTTTTTCTCTTTCTTTTTCTTAGCAGCTGCGGCCACTTAAGTCCTCCTACTTCTTCTTGCCGGCAACGGTCTTTTTCTTACCCTTGCGTGTACGAGCATTTGTTCTTGTACGCTGACCGCGAAGAGGCAGACCCTTGCGATGACGTAATCCGCGGTAACAACCAATATCCATAAGCCGTTTGATATTCAAGGCAACTTCGGTGCGCAGACGGCCTTCGACTTTATATTCACTTTCGATAATCTGACGCAGTTCATTAAGTTCTTCCTGAGACAGATCATTGCTCATCCGCATTGGATCGAGTTTTGCCTTTTCGCAAATCTTATCCGCACTTGCCCTGCCAATTCCAAAAATATAGGTCAATGCGATATTCAAATGTTTATTAGGGAGGTCAACCCCCACAAGACGCGCCATATTCTCTCCTAACCCTGCTTCTGTTTATGCTTGGGATTTTGACAAATAATCCTAACAATCCCATTCCGCTTGATAACCTTGCACTTGTCGCAAATGGGCTTCACGCTGGTCCTGACTTTCATCCTTAATAATCTCCTAAATCGCCAACTTTTACAAGTTCCGTCCGCGCAGCCGACCGCGCTTGACCAAACCTTCATGGTGGTGCATCTTCAACAATCCCTCAATCTGGCTCATCGTGTCCAGGTCAACGCCTACCAAAATGAGAAGCGAAGTGCCGCCCATAAGATAGGAAATTGATGAAGGAAATTTAAAAGCCCATTGAATAAAGGTCGGAATGACCGCTATCAGGGCAAGGTACATTGAACCGGGAAGCACAATGCGGTTAAGGATTTTGGTGAGGTATTCTTCGATACGCTCTGTCCTAATCCCGGGAATGGATCCGCCGTTCTCCCGAATTTGTTTTGCTATTTCAATTGGGTTAAGCGTTACCTGTGTGTAGAAATACGCAAAGAAAATTATCATAAGTACATACAACACATTATAGAGCGTTCCCCGCGGACTCAAAATATGCGCCATTTTCGCAAGCCATGTTACATTACCACCGACAGTTTGAGCTATCTGCAGCGGGAAGGTAAGAATTGATGAAGCGAAAATAACAGGAATAACGCCGGAAGGGTTAATCTTGAACGGAATGTATGTGTTCTGCGCCCCATACATTTTTCTGCCGACAACCCTCTTCGCGTAATTTACCGGAATCTTTCTTTGCCCTTGCTGTTCAAAAACAACCAGAGTGATTACCGCGACAAACATTAATAGAACAATAATTACAAAGACAGGGTTAAGGTCGCCCTTTTTCATCATCCCTACCAGTTCATAAACCGCCTGAGGAAGACGCGCGACGATACCGGCGAAAATCAACAATGAAATACCGTTGCCGATTCCGCGTTTGGTGATCTGCTCTCCTATCCACATCAGGAACATAGTTCCGGTAGTAACCGTAAGCATGGCAATTAACGTAAATGGTACAATCCCGATGTTAAGCAGGTTTTCCACACTGCGCGATATAGCCTGCGCATACTGGGTAACCGCGTAAGACTGAACAAGACAGACAACGACTGTCCCGTAACGCTGCCATTTTTGAATTCTTTTACGGCCGCCGTCTTCCTGCGATATTTTTTTAAGCGCAGGAAAAACTATGAGCAAAAGCTGCATGATAATCGACATTGAAATATACGGCATGATACCAAGCATGAATACAGAGAAGTTCGAGAACGCGCCGCCGGCAAAGAAGTCCAGATAGTCAACTATCGGATTTCCGGTATTTACCTGATCGTAAAAATATCGTGACAGCTCACGAACATTGATTCCGGGTATGGGAAATACCGCTCCGATTCTGAATACCACCAGCATTCCGATAGTGAAGAAGATTCGCTCACGGAGTTCTTTTACTCTTAACATTCCAACTATGGGATTAGCCATCTACTTTTTCCCGCCTGTTTTTTTCTTGTTTACTTTCGGCCGCGCTTTTGGAAGAGGAGGATTAAGGGTAATATCACCGCCAGCCTTTTCAATTTTCTCTTTTGCACCGGCAGAAGCCGCCGCAACTTTGAAACTTAACTTCTTGGAAAAATCGCCGTTAGCCAAAACCTTTACCGGTTCAGAACTTTTCGCCAGTCCCTTTTTATGGAGGGAAGCAAGGTCTACAATTTCTCCGGCTTCAAAGAACTTTTCAATTTCGCCAAGATTGACAATCTGCCATTCTTTTTTAAACGGATAATTGGAAAAACCTCTGTGGGCAAGCCGCCTGTACAACGGCATCTGTCCGCCTTCAAAACCAACGTAGGTCTTTCCGCCGGAACGGGCTTTCTGCCCTTTGTTACCTTTACCTGAGGTAGTTCCCCTGCCGGAACCTTGTCCGCGTCCAAGTATTTTTTTACGCTTGTTCGCACCCGCAGGAGCGTGCAAATTAAAATCGTGCGCCATTATTTAACATCCTCTACTGATACTAAATGCGAAACCGCTTTTACCATTCCCTTAATCGCAGGACTCGCTTCCTGCACAGTGCTGGAACCGATTTTCCGCAAGCCCAGGGAGCGGACTGTAGCGCGCTGTCTGGGAAGGCAACCTATGGTGCTTTTGACCAAACTGATTTTTATCTTAGCCATATTAACCCCACAGCTCATTCAGGGACTTGCCCCTGTTTCTTGAAATTGCTTTTGCGTCCATCAATTTACTGATGCAGTCAAAAGTCGCCTTAACAACATTGTACTGGCTGGACGCTCCGATTGATTTTGAAAGCACGTCGGTTACTCCGCCCGCTTCCATAATCGCCCTGACAGGGCCCCCGGCGAT
>JAIRUC010000261.1 GCA_031254615.1 Treponema sp.
GCTTTTACAAAAATGTCCCTCAAATATCGGCCTTCGCGATCTGTAAGGCCGGCGCGGGAGATAACGTCGCGCAGGAAGTGTTCCTGCTCTTCTCTGCCGGGCTTCCTGTAAAAGCCCAAATCCGCAAGCGCGCCGGTAATTGACTCTACAAGCGCGAAAATTTCGGTCTGGTTCATGGACTGCCAGTCTCCCTTGACGGGATTCTGCGCCTCAAGCGCCAAAAACAACTCGTAGGCGTAAACCTGCACAGCGTGGGAAAGGTTAAGGGAGGGCTGCCCGTCGGAAACAGGAATATGCGAGGCAAAATTGCACAAATCCAGTTCGTCCGCTGTAAGACCGGTTCTTTCGTTTCCAAAGACAATGGCCGCCGGCCCCGGACGTTCGGCAAGCCATGACGAAAGTGCGCGCGCAGACATGGAAACGCTCTTTCTGTGATGACCACGACGGCGGGTCGTACCCACTATAATGGAACAATCAGCGACTGCATCGGTCAAACTGTCAAAAAAACGGGTTTTTTCCCAAATATCAATAGAATTTACCGCAATTTGGGCAATTTTTTCCGTATCTAACGGCTGAGGGACAGCCAACCGCAATTCCGCAAGCCCCATATTCTTTATAACCCGGCAAATTGCCCCTACATTGGCAGCCCCCGAAGCCCGGCATAGGACTATTTTGACATCTTGCAAAAACATTCAAAATTATACCATAGATTCAGACAGGGATTTGACAAAAAATTAATATAAATTGTAATATTATATATATTTCTACCTTAGCCGGCAGGGAAAATTTTGAGGATACACTATGGTCAACAATGACATTGTTCGCGGGTTTGATGACGAAAAAGATGACAGCCTAAAGATAAAGCTTGTCAAAGTTGACGAAGCGCCCAGGTGTCTTATGCTGTCACTTACGGGATACATTGATACATACAATTCCAATTTTTTCCAGAAACGTGTTTTAAAGGCAATTGAATCCGGATTTGTCAGGCTTATTTTTCAATGCGGCAGTTTAAATTATGTTTCATCGACAGGTATTGGCTCATTTACAACTTTTTTAAAGGCGGTAAAACCACAGGGCGGCGATCTTGTTATGATGGATATTCAGCCTAAAGTTTACGAGGTTTTTCAGCTATTGGGTTTTTCCCAGTTTTTCAACATCAGAGATAATATTGATGACTCAATCAGTTTTTTCAATGCAGTTCCTGTTACTGACAACAAGCCCGCTGTTTTTCCAAAAGTTGTTTCCTGCCCAATTTGTTACAAGAAATTAAAAGCCGTTAAAGCAGGCCGTTTCCGCTGTTCGGAATGTAAGAGTATCCTTGCAATTGACGGAACCGGACAGGTTTTACTTGGATAGTTTTCTTTATCGGAATAGTGTTTTATAATAACATAAGGGGAGTTGTATGGCGGACAGCAAAATAGAACAATATTTAATTGATTTAATGCTTACATATGAAAAGATCAGCGCAAATCTTTGGTTATTGGATGACGAGGAGCATTCTCTGCAGGGTGTAGCAATTATGCAGGCAGATCCATTCGTTATTTTCAGGGCGGAAATTATGGACGTTCCAAAGGATAATCTTTTGGAGCTTTACACAAAACTGCTTGAGCTTAATGCGATTGATGTAATTCACGGAGCTTATGCGCTGGAAAACAAAAAAATCGTATTAATTAATACTATGCAGTATGATACTATGGACTATGAAGAATTCAGAGCAACATTGGATTCATTCAGTTTTGCGTTAATGCAACATTACCCAATTCTTTCAAAATACAGAGAAAAACCGGCATCTAAAGATGCCGCAGGAGTCTAAAATGGGTATTTTTTCAAGACTTAAAACACTTATTGCTTCAAACGTAAATGATTTAATCGGCAAGGCGGAAAAGCCCGAAAAAATGTTAAATCAGCTTATTATCGAAATGAACGAACAGCTTATTGAGTCCAAAAGAGCGGTTGCTATGGCGATTGCGGATGAGAAAAAACTTGAGCGGGATAAAAACAACCAATTTAACCTGGCAAAAGAATGGGAACGCAAAGCAATGCTTGCTGTCAACGGCGGCCATGACGATCTTGCCAAAGAGGCGTTGCTGCGTAAACAGGACTACGATAGTGCTGCTACCGAATACCAAAGGCAATGGGAATCCCAGAAAATTTCTGTGGAACAGTTAAAAGAAAGCCTTAGAGAACTGCAAAACAAGATTGAGGAAGCCCAGCGCAAGAAAAACCTGCTCATCGCCCGCGCCAAACGCGCCGAAGCACAGCAGAAAATTCAGGCCACCATTTCCAGCGTTTCCGGCAGCCGGAGCGCATTTGAAGCGTTTGATCGTATGTCAGCCAAAGTTGACCAAATGGAAGCAATGGCGGACGCCTCCAAAGAACTGGAAGACTTTAGCAAAAACGCCAATCTGGACAGACGTTTCGCGGAACTGGAAAAATCCGACACAAACGCGGACGCGCTCCTTCTTGAACTCAAAGAAAAGATGAAGGCGCTTCCTTCCGGCGAATAATTTACCGCTAAAAATTGGTCTGAAGAAGAGTCTTGTGGAAAACTTGTGCGAAATACCTGTATAACTCCGTATCTGTATAAATTTTCATACCATTTCGCGGTTTATTTTTATCAATTCAGATAACGGACATAGCTAATTCTTTACTGCATAAAGACTTACATGATTTATTTATTGGAATTATCAATATAGTTTCTTGAAAAAACCGGCATTTTTAACATGCTTAATTTATTTTACCTTTTTTTGCCTTGTGGATAAATAGTGGAAATCAACGAGAAATTTTTATAAAGTGAAAAGAGTATCTTTACAAAATCTTAAAAATCATATAATAGTATAAATGATTAACTTGACTTTTATCGTTGATAAAACCAAGGGTTTTGAGTTCATCCAAAAAATGAATCCGGAACAAATGATTTTGATTCTCCGGGACATATACCGGAAAAAAAGGAGATTTTTCATGAAAAGAAACAATCAGAATGGTAATGATATTACCAACAAATTGTTTACTCGCACACCCGCCC
>JAIRUC010000308.1 GCA_031254615.1 Treponema sp.
TCAAAGTAAAGCGCGTCTTCAAGGGCAAGGCGGGACTCGACTGCGCGCCCCATGACAGAGTAGCATTTTGAAAGATTGTACTGAATCCGCGAAGCGGTTTTATTATCCGGCACTTTTTCTGCGGCAAGATTGTACTGTTCCACAGCACGCGAAAGTGAACGCTGTGTTTCAAGTATGCGGCCAAGATTCGCGTAAACATACCATTCGGCGCTTTCTTGCGGAATTGACTCCAGTATATCGAAAGCCGAATCAATTTCGCCTTCCCGCATTAGTTGAATTGCCCTGTAAAAAGAAATCCATTCCGGCGATTGGCGGCGCTCTGAAACAAGGCGCTTTAAAAGAATATTTAATTCATCGTAATCGCGCTGAAAAGCCATCAGCCATGCCGCCCACCGGTACAAATCTTCGTTTTCAAGACGCTCCAAAAGCAGCCACGTTTCAGCTAACTTGCGCGCGGGCGGCTGACCTTCTGTTTTTCGTTTGCAAAGTTCAAGATCGATAAACGGGAAAGCGGAAGGATTTAATTTTTCAGTCTTTTCAAGTAGAGCAACCGCCTGAGTGCCGGGCAGCAGACGGGAATAACGGATAAGTCCGAACTGGCGGCTGTCTGAAACTGACATGGTGTCCATATCGATAATTTTTTTCAGATATTCCGACGCTTCCTGCTCGTTGTCTGTTGTAACCGCAAGGTTGTAGAGACTGCGCTCATCGGGAATAGCCGAAAGAATTAACCAAAGGGAGCGTGCGCTTTTTGGGAAACCGGCAAGATAAAGCGAATCCGCCTGCCGCCTAATCGCGGCATCGCCTTCCAGACGCGAAAAAAGTAAAGCCGCCCTGCGAAGGTCGCCGAAGTCGTAATTGTATTCCGCCGCAAAACGGATAAAATTGCCGGATGGAAAGGATGAATTCAGGATTGTCTGTATATCGGTATCAGCGCCGGAATCCAAATTCAGTATTTTCATAATGATAAGGTTCTGCGTGATAATTTCAGTCCCGTCCGATAAAATGTCATCGGGCAAATTCGCGGCGTTTGACGGATTTTTAAAATCCCCAAGCAGAACGTGTACAGACAGGCGCAATTTGTTAAAATCGGAATCTGTAAGCATGTGCAAAAAACCGCGAAGAGCGTTTTGCGTTTCGTTGTTTATCGCCGTGTCTTTAACAAGCGCCGATGCGGCGACAGCTATCAACGGCTGAGACGAAGGGTAGGCTTTAAGGGCGCGGTTAATCGAAGCGCGGTAATTTCCTGCTGATGGCGGGTAACGGCCGGCAAGCGCCCTGCGCCGTTTAATGACGGAAAGCCACGATTCAACGCCAATCGCCCTTTTTTCAAGACGATCAAGCTCGCGGTTAAGGTTTTCAAATTCTTTCTCTGTGCCGACAAATACTTCCGCCGATATGTCATATTCGCGCAAAATACGGGAAAAACTGTCCTGCATTCGCGTTGTTTTGCTGACGTTTCTTTCAAGCAAATAAAAGCCTGTTAAGAAAAAGCCTGTCAGTACAAAGAGCATAACGCCTGCGATAAACGTTATGCGCAATAAAGCGTTGTTAAAAAGCATGGTTTTTAATTCCGTTATGCGCATAATTTATCCTTGCAGTGTTTTCCGTATGCTGTCAAGAACTCCGTTGATAAACCGGTAGGAATCATCGGTGCCGAATTCCCTGCTGATACCGATAGCCTCGTCAATTACGATAGACGGGGCGATTTCTTTCTGGAACATCAGGGTATAAACAGAAATTCTTAGAATCGCCAGATCAACGCGGTTAACCCGTGTTATGTCCCAGTTTTCAAGATGTTTTTTTATAACGTCGTCAATTCCGGCGATATTCTCGACAGTGCCGGCAATTAACATCCTTGAAAAAACGGCAAGACCGTCGTCAAGTTTGTTTCGTTTTTCTTCTTCAAGCCATTCAAATTTTGTTAATTCTTCTATAGAGACGCAGTTGTCTTTTTGAGAAACTGCTGTGTCCCAAAAGTAAAGGGCTTGAAATGCCAGAATGCGGCCTTTACGCCGTGAAGCCATTTTCTTTTACCAGTTCAGGTTATTTTCATAAACCCTAAAAGGATTGCCCTTCCTTAAATCAGCAATCAATTCTTCGGACGCCTGCGCTAAAATAGCCTGCTGTCTTTCATTTAACAGAGCCTGCTTGATATAATCCCTGACCCTTATGCTGGAGCCCGGCTGTATTATGTCGTCAAGCTCAAGATTCTTCATGGTATAGTTTTCCGTTACTTTGATTATTTGATAACCGGGATTTCCTTCGATTAACTTGGACACCTCGCCCTGTTTAAGGCTGAACGCGGTATTTATAAAATCCTGACCCACAACATTTTGGGCTTCGTGATTCCGCGGAATAAAACCACCGTCCCCCGCAATATAACCGGAATTCGGCGCGTGGCTTTTTGTAACAACCTCGTCAAACTTGGAAGGGCTGGAGCCTATCTCACGAAGAAGCGAGTTTGCCAAATCTCTGGCCTTCGCTCTTGAAGCGGCATCCGGCCCGTAAGGAACCTGAATCATGGAAAAGCGGACTGTCTCGGGGCGGACAAATTGGGCTTTTGCCAAATTGTATTGTTCGGTTACCTCCGCATCCGTGGGTTCTTTGACAGATTTAAGCAGAGGCTCTTTTTTTGCGAGAAGGTACTTTTGAACAATCATCTGTCTGCGAAGCTGTTCCCGAAACGCCGGAAACTCCATGCCGCTTTCATTTCTTACAGCCTGATTAAATTCAGCGTCAGTCGGCTGGCGGTTCAACTGCTGGGCCAGCACCCCGCGCAATTGCTGTACCTGCTGGTTAACCTCGTTTTCACTAATGATGATTTTATCCTTTTCGGCCGCCTGTATGGCAAGCCTCTCATTGATCATCACATCCAGCAGTTGAAGACGCTCATCTTTATTTAATGTGCGCCCGGTAGTTTTCTCCATGCGCTCAACTTCCGTACGAAGCTGTCTGACCGTTATAGGCTCGTTTTTGGTAAGATTGACGATAGCGGCAGGCTGTAAATCGGCCTGAGAAAAGCCCGAAACCGTCAGGGAAGTGGTCAAAATGAGATAAATTATAATCTTTTTCATATTCATCCTTCTATAAAATAAGCGGCTCAAAGGACGCTTACTTCTAATATATCACAAATAAAAACAATTAGTAAATAGAAAGGTTAAAGGATGGGGAGTAAGGTATGCCTAAAGATTTATACCAACATGCGCGGGGAGGCGGGGCGCGTGCCGGAAAAAATTTGAGAGAGCCCGCCTATGGAGCCCTCGTATCCTTCGGATACGCGGTCTCCTCCGGCGGAGACTGCGCAAAAACTAATAAAAAACACGTCTGTTCAAGGAGGTAAATGACCTCTAATTCCCTACATCTTATTATGTAAATGAAGCTCAAAGTGAATTATCTGATAATTATTACGA
>JAIRUC010000005.1 GCA_031254615.1 Treponema sp.
TTACACCGAGCCGGAACTTATATTGGAACGCGAAAAAATCTTAAAATTATTAAGAGAAAAAGGAGATAAGATACTAAACATAAATAATTTATTTGAAATAAGAATCCCGGAAAATATTGAAATCGCATCAATTGACCAATACTTTTTACTGGATTATGACAACACACAATACGGCGTTGAAAATTTACTGCGTATAGTATATGAGAATAAATTTTTCTTCATAGGAATCCAAATTTACGGAAATAAAGATTCATTCTTTACCGAAGAAAAGACTTATGATCTAAAAAAAATAGTCAATCCTAGTCCTTATATGAGCAAAAATCAGGTAAAATATTTAAAAGAAAATTATCTTAATGATCCTTTTACTAACATGAACAAAATAAAAATCAGCAGATTTATTTCAAATTGGGGAACCAGTTTTACGTCAGATTATTACGGGTTATACTTTAAGATACCAAATAATCAATTCGATGAATGTGTTATTTCTATAGATAATATATGGGGTACTTTTGCAAAAAATGAAATTCTGGATGAGGACTATAAAGAAAAAATAGCTAAAGAAGGCGGTACATTAGAAAAAATATTTAAAGATTTGGAAATAATAGAAAACTCAATAACATTTACGTTATCTGACGATTCAATTAAAATTGGAAATGGATGCGCCGGTACAGGAATTATCGAGAATAACTATATCTATCCTACAATAGCTGATTTGCGCATGAGAAGCCGGCCTTCTCTAGACGGAGAAGTTTTAGGATATATGAAAAATGCAATGTATCGTGTTGTTGTAACCGGAGAGAAAGCGGTAATAGACGGAATAGAAGGGGATTGGATAATGATAACATCATTGTCCGGAAATGACGCTGCATGGGTTTTCAGCGGATTTACAAGAAAAGCAACAGGCGAGGAATATGATTACTATTTTGGATGGTAACATGAGGTTTTAAGAATAAAATAGAAAATTATTATAAATCACAGCTTGTTGATTTTTCTGTTTTATCGTAACATATAATTATGAGTACAGATGTAAAGCAGGCTATCGAATTGCTGATAAACAATATCAAAAGTTTGATTTCGGTTGATACAAAAAAACTGGAATATATTATTGCCGCGCAAATTGCCGGCGGACACGTAATTCTGGCGGACTCGCATGGGGTGGGAAAAACATCCCTTGCGCGTGCGCTGGCTCAATCTATACATTGGCATCCTCAGGATATGGCTGTCGCCGGGGGCGCTGTAAACCGCAGTGACGAAGCCAAAATGGAAGGGTTCAGCCGTATCCAGTGTACGGTCGATCTTCTTCCGCAGGACATTTTGGGATATAACCGCTTCCTTGGTCATTCGGGGGAACTGATTTTTAACAAGGGGCCGATTTTCGCGCACTTTGTGTTATGCGACGAGATAAACCTGCTTACGCCGAAAACGCAGGGAAGTTTTTTTCAGGTGATGGAAGAGCAGAGCGTAACTATCGAGGGCAAGTCGTACCGCCTGCATGATCCGTTTTTCATTATCGCTACAATGAATCTTAAAGGCATTCATCTGTTTCCGCTTCCCGTGCCTCAGCTTGATCGTTTTATGATACGCCTGTCTCTTGGCTATCCAAGCGAGGAAGATGAGACGGAAATCATTAACCGGCACGGCAGAATTGACGCATGGGATAGTTTTAAGAGCGTGATTGACAGCAAGGATTTATTCCGTTGGAAAAAAATGGTAGACGAAATCCACATGCATCCCGAAGTAACAGCCTACCTTGTAAACTGTGTCAGGCAAACCAGATCGCATCCCGATATTGAAACTCCGGCGAGTCCCCGCGCAGGCGTACGCATTTCGCGCCTTGCCCGCTCGCTCGCTCTGTGCCGCGGTATGGACTATGTTACTGTTGATATAATTAAGGAAATCTTTATTCATGCGATGGCTCATCGTATAATTACGCGCGATCCTTCCATACCGCCTGAGGCGCCGTTACTCAACATTTTAGATTCGGTTCCTGTTGAGCCGAAACGGGAACAGTAATGGGCAAGCCCCGCTTTCGTCCTGTTTTTACGCCGGCAGGGGCCGCCATTCTCGTCGTTGCCATTGTTGTGCTGATTCGCTCGCTTTACGCCCGTAATTCTTACGAAATACTGCTCTCCTTCGCCGCGCTGATTCTTTTGCTGGCGCTTGGCGTTATCGGTCGGTGGAAGGCGAAAAAACTTGCCGGGCTGGAACCGGGCTGGAAAGTGCCTTTCCCAATGACAGCTAACGCAGGGGAAGAAAGCCTGATTACCGGTCTTGGCACGCCGCTGCCTCTCTTCTTCCGCCTGCACTTTATTGTTCGGGGTAAATTTTCCCCTGCCGGCGGCGATGTTTCCGCGGACAGCGACACCGCTCGCGCTGAGGCGGAAAACACCACCACTGTAAAAAGCGCCAACGCCTGTTTTATGTCAGCGGAAACTTCCGTTTCGCGCGGCGAAAAAACGGCGCGAATAGAGATGGATTTTCCTATGTCGGGAATTTTCCGCGGCAGCGGCTTTTGCAGACTGCGCGATATCTTTGGCTTGTTTTCATTTTCCTGCGGAGTGGAACAGAAGCGAACCGTAAAAGTAAGGAGCGCTCCGTGCTTTGGGAGAAAGTTGCACATAAACGCGCAATCCGGCGCGGAAGACCGGCGCAATAAAAATTCCACAAACGAGGAACGCTTTTACATGAGGGAATATAGTCCGGGAGACCGGTTACGCGACATCAACTGGAAAAGTTCCGAAAAGATAGACGCCCTTATTACCCGGATATCGCCGGATAATCAGGAGAAGGTCAGCCGCATAGAGGTTTACTTCCGTAACTTCGGCCCCGCGAAACCTTCCATTGAGGCGCTGTGGCTTTTGGATCGGGCAAAGGCGCGGCTTTCTCATTTTTTGCGGAGTCTTCTGGAGGAGAATTCTTCCTTTATATTCTCTGTCCGCGCCGCGCGGGGAAACTGGGAAATTCAAGACAGCGAAGACCTTGAAAATTTTTTGGAAGAGCTAGCGGGCCTTTCTTTTTCCGCGGCGCAAAATGAGGGGATTGTTCCTGCCGGAGCAGGGGATATGTATGTTTTTTCAACTGCCTGCGATGCGGGACTGCCGGGTTTTCTGCTTGCCTGTCATCCAAGGCCGGTTTCACTTTTTATTGTTCAGCCGGAAACTTTTTATAAAGATAAGGTAATCAAAAGGGTGGGGCCCGACCACGAAACATTCTGTAAAAGAGACTTTCCGGCAAAGGGATGTATTCCGCTTCTGCGCTGGCTTTCTAAAACTAAAATTGAGCCGTTAAATGTCAACGCCGGCAGAGTAGAGCGGATTTACGCGGAGACAAGGCTATGAAAAAATCTCAAGTTTTTTTATTTTGGCTGCGTCTTCTTTTATATTTTAGCGTAACAGCGCTGATACTGATTCATCCGGGCATTACAGTTTCTTTTGATCGCATCAGTTTTGTGCAGTGGTTTGTCATCATCCCACTGCAAACTTTTCTCGCTTTTATTTCAACGCCCAAACTTTATTTAAAAAAAAGATGCGTCATTGCGGCGTCAGCGCTGATCCTTATCGCTGTATGGGCTGGAGGGTTTGGCGCGGCTACGTTGCAGCTTCTTCTGGCTGGCGTTATAAGTTTCACCCTTACTTATTTACTGTTTAATTATCCGCGATGGGCTAAACCCGCGGCGCTTGAACCGTTTTTTCTTGCGTGGGTATGCCTGCGCCTGCTTGCGCTGTCCCGTTCCGGCGAAGAAATCGCGGGGCAGAGCGCGGCGCTTACTCAATTTATTTTTGTGTGGACGGCAGTTGTTTTTCTGCTTCACAGCATAGTGATTTATCTTTGCCTTTATCCAAAGAGTACCAGCGGGGCGGTTAAAGAAGGATCAGTTTTTGCTCTTGCCTCAGTCGCTCTGCTGGCGTTGGTTTTGGTTGTCCTGCCTTCCGATTTTGTCCGCAACTCGGTAATCGATAATTTGCTTCCCGAGAAAATGCCGCAAAAGGTCGGCGATTCGGATCGCGGTATACCAAAAGAATCGAGCGGAAGACGGCAGGGGCGAAAAACAATTCCGGGCGGCGAAGACAGCCGTCGGCAGGAGCTGCGCGGCATTTCCGAATACAGTTGGCAGAACAGAGCCGGCAGAGGCAGAAGAGGTGACGGAAGCTCAGAGGATAATCGTCAGTATATGGTGATGGTTGTCGCTGCGGACAGAGAGCCTGTGTACATGGGAGATATGTTTCGCGGACAGCTTGATCCCATTGGTGGTTTCCTTCCAAGCCCGCACGAACCGCTGAACAATCTGGCTAAACAGCGGTTTTTTACTACATGGTTCGACAATGAGCCGGAAGTTGATCTTGGCAGAGCGCGGCAGGAAGTTTTTTCTCTTTCAACTTTGCCGCAAAAATATTTGCCCTACCGCCCTGTTTCAATTGATCCTGTCATATTGAGTGAAAACTCCGGCCCTCTGCGGTATATACATCAGGTTGTTTCAAATACGCATACGGACGATCCGCTCATGCTTGTTACTAAACCTTCCCGGCCTTTCAGCAGTTTTGAAAAAAATTTTTTTGCACCTTACATGGATGTTTCTTTGTACGATGATGATGTAAAAGTTTTTAGCGAGCATTTGAACAGGGCGATGAAAGAGTGGCAGAATGAGCGTAAGAATGTTTTAGCAAAACTTGGTGACTTTGAACCGGTCAACGAGCATCTGGAAAAAATACTTGCCGTGCTGACCAGCTTTTCAACGTATCAATATAATTTGAGCTATACCGAAAATCTTTCTGTTAATACGATAAAAGATTTTCTTTTTAACAGTGCGGAAGGGGATTGCACTGAGTTTTCCAATTCGCTTGCTTTGCTTGGGCGGCTTGCGGGTATTCCGTCGCGGGTTGTAACCGGGTATCTTGTGGCGGAAGATCTGCAAACGCAGGCGCATCTTCGGGGAGTTGCAAATCTGCGAAGCAAAATTCCGTTTTTACAGCAATTCCATCTTAATGATTTATTTCTGGTAACCAATCTTCACGCTCATTCATGGACACAGTTCTACATTCCCGATTACGGCTGGCTGGATTTTGAAGCGACAATGTTCGCTATTCCGCCTGTGGGCAGCGGCGATTTTAGCACATGGGATGTTGTGATTCCGCTTATTGATGAACAGAGAGTTTTCTCGCAGGTGCGAAAATTCCCCTGGCGCGCGGTACTGCGCGGCGCCGTAATAATGGCGATTTTTGCGCTTGCCTGCGCTTATGTTCTGCGCTATGGCCGTGAGGTTGCACTGTACCTTGGCGTGGGGCGCGGCGGAAGGCGTGGGGCGCGGTCTTTGTACCTTCTTCTTCTTGCGCGCCTCGCCGCGGACGGCAAGCCGATTAAGCCGGCTTCAAAAACAGCTCTTGAGTATGCGCAGTTATTCCCGCACACAAAAACGGGCGCGGACGAAAATCCGCACTTTAAAAACTTTGCGTCTCTTTACACTGAGTTGCGCTGGCGCGAATTTAGGGACAGCGCACAAATGAACGAACGCTTCCTGCTTTTAAAACAGGAATACCAAAACATTCTTAATACTGTGCAGCGGCGCGGGATACAGGGATGGCTGATACGCATTATCAGTTTACGGGGGCTTGGTTATTTATGAGACAAAAAATGTGCCTGCTTGTATGCCTTGTTTTTCTTTGCTGCTGTTCGCGTAACGCAGACTGGGTTCAGTTCCGCGGGGAGGGAGGGCGTGGCGTAAGTTCGTCCCGTATTGCTCCGCCCCTTGGTTTGCGCTGGAAGATCAAACTTCAGAACAGCGATGAAAAAATCCGCTCCCTTAATCCGCCGGTGGTAATTGGGGACACAATTTATTTTGGTTCTGACGACGGCAACTTTTACGCGCTGGATGTTGAAAGCGGATATATGCGCTGGGTGTTCAAGAGCGGGGCGGAGATCAATTCAATTCCTTATGCCGACAAGGATCAGGTTTACTTTGGCAGCAAAGACGGCAAGCTCTACGCCCTTTCCCGCGAGACCGGACAAGAGGTGTGGAATTTTCAGGTTCAAAGTCAGATCAATTCACAGGTTCAACGATACGGGGATTATATTATTTTTGTCGGGGATGCGGACGCTGTCTATTTTCTTTCACCCAACGGAAAGGAAAAATTCAGTCTTTATAACCCCGGCTGGTACAATTACACCTTTCTCATGGCGGATGATGTGATGTACTTTGGCACAGGTCCAAGCAGCGGATTAATAGGTCCTTATGACATCAATAAAAGGGAATACCTTTGGTATCTTAATTACTATGAGGAATTTAACGCTATTTGGTACTCGTTTTCCGCGGTCCGTGGGGACCTTTTATACTTTGGGACAGTGGATGTTTACGGTGATATGTATTTTGGTTTTTATGCTTTTAACCGTTATACCGGAAAAAAGGTTTGGGAACAGCAGTGTGAAGGAATTTTAGAAGGCCTGGATTATGAGGAAGTGTGGGAGTTATTTTTGCGTAATGTGGATGTACTGGACTTTATGGCTCCTACGGTTTGGAAGGATTTGGTTATTTTTGCCGGAGGGGACTGCGTTGCCCGCGCTTTTGACGCAAAAACAGGCGCTCTTCGCTGGGAGCAGGTTTTTGATACCCCTATAAGTTCCGCCCCTACAGTTGCCTCAGGACGGGTATATTTTGGTCTGATGGGGGACGATTTTAACCGGCCCAAACTGGTCTGTATTTCCGCGCGGGACGGCAAATTACTCTGGCAGACGGAAACCGAAGGTTCTCTGCTTTCCGCCCCGGTCATTGCCGGTAAAAGAATTATTTTTGGTACCGACAAAAATGTTTTTTACGTTATGGAACAGGTGTTTTAATTTTAAAACCTTGACACGCGCTAAAGACACAAGGTAAACTTAAATCTGCGGAAAGTATTTTCCGAAAAATCGTTATGTTAAGGAGAAAAGCATGAAAAAAATTGGAATTGTTTTGGCGATTGCCTTAGCCCTGACTCTTGTCGGGTGTGCAAGTTCGGGAGGCTCCAGCAGTGGTGGTGGAGCGGATCTTGCGCCTTATTCGGTGGATCTTTCCACATTACCGCTTGTAAAGAATGCAAACCCATTTACACAAAATTGGGACGATCTTCTTATTCTTTTCCCGGCATTTCCTGTTGATGTTACCCAGTATTCAAGGATAACTATTAATTGCAAATACTACAATGCAGCCGGCGAAGAAATGCCGCAAAGCGATAGCAGAGTGATGGTATCTTTGATTTATGATCCGGAAGGTGATATCAGAGGGCCGGCAATGGGTCCCGGTCCAAACACCCCGCTTAAAGAAATGAATGTAGGCGGTTTCTCCGGGTTAGTAAATACGGACAAAGGCACAAGGATCAGACTTAAACAGGCTCCCGGGGCAATTCTTTTTCAGAATAACACCCTGGATGTTAGATTCATTGAAGTAACACAGATTACATTCCACAACAAAACAGCTTCCGGCGAATAATTTGTTTCGCAAATAAAAAAGCCCGGCAACCGCCGGGCTTTTTTATTGCTCATTTACATTATTTGTACAGTGAAGCCCTTTCGTTAATTACTTCCTGTCCGCCGGAAGCAAGCCAGTCTTTTATACCGTCATCCCAAACGCGATCAAAGTCTCTTGGGTTTCCTCTAATCGCCTGAGCGAGAAGTGCGTCAGCCTTATCCTGCAAGGTTTGCGCGTATTGATTTACTTTGGTTGTCGCCTGATATACTGCCGCGGCGCGCGCGCCATTGGTAGAAATTGTGTAGGCGTCAACAATAACGTCGGGAGATGTATTGCCGTAACTAAGAGCCAATACTCTGGCGTTAAGTTCTGTGCTTCCCATTTCTACGCCGTTCATCGGCATAGTGTAGTCAATGTTATTTGCGGAGTTCATAAACCATTCATCACCTGCGGGGCGGCCAATAGTATTGGGAACACCGTTTACGATGTTATGGTTTACGCCTTCCTGTCCAACCTGAAGGTAGGTGTAATTTTCCGGTTTTGCAAGCCAGTTAAGGTACTGCAAAGCCGCGATGTGGTTTTTCGAGAAAGAAGGAATGAACATCTGCAAGCCGACTTTGTCCATCATGTCTTTGTTGACAGTAACATCAACAGGGACAAATTCCGCGCCGGGTACATTCGCGCGGAGTTCTTCATTGATCTTATAGTCCTGCCTGTAGGGAAGGTCCCAGTTCTGGCAAAAAGCGCCGACAACGCCGCTTTTCATCTGATTGTAGAAATCATCGGCGGTAGTCATAAGCGGAAAGTCCTGATAAATAAGGCGTTCATTGTACCACTGGTTCATTCTGCGTACGCCTTCTTTATAACCCGGCATCATGATATAGCGTTCATGAACGCTGTACACCCAGCGATCCTTGTCACTGATATTTTGGTCAATGCTGTGGTGAATAAGGTTCGCGAGTCCCCATCGGGCGTCTGAGTTCTGTCCATAAGGAACGACTCTGTTTTTTCCCACATTGCCCGGATCATTGTCACGGAAAGCGACCAGCGCTTCGTAGAATTGATCGATGTTTTTGGGTACGGACAGCCCGAGTTTATCAAGCCAGTCTTTGCGGATAAAGACGTTCCTCTGCGCAAGAGCGACGCGGAAACTGGGAATAGAGAAAATCTTTCCTGTTACCGGATCTGCGTTGCGGTAGATAAAATCTTTACCGGGGAACGCGGGGTCTTCGCCGAGCAGTTTTTTCAGATCGGGAAGCTGCTTGTCGATAAAGGGCGCAAGGTCCAGAATACCGCCCTGATCGCGGAAGCTGGCAACCATGTCTCCGGCGTAGGTGTAGCACACGTCCGGAGCGCTTGAAGAAGCCATTAAATTGACGATGTCGGTATTTTCCGACCAGCGGCCTACCGGTACAAATTCAACGTCGATATTAAGATCGGCTTTTACTTTTGCTTTGATCCAGTTAGTCCATGCATTGTCGTACGCAAGGGATCTTCCGCCGTCCGTACCGCGATCAAAGATTTCCACGGTAAGCTGTGTAGGTTTTTTTTGACAACCGGTAGTTACCAGCGTAACGGCCGCCATTAAAACGACCAAAACCAGCCACAATTTTTTCATAAAGTCCTCCTAAAGAAATTTTATATGTCTATACTTCCATATAGGCCAAAACTAAAACACCGGACACCCGGCTCTTTAAAAAGTAATTCAGAAACTTCAGTTTCTGAATTACTACCTTAATAATAGCAGTTTGTATACGTAGGTATGCAAACTGCAAGACACATTTGACAACCCAACCGGGGTTGTCAAATGTGTCAACCTTTAACCGCTCCTATTGTAACACCTGCGATAAAATAACGCTGCAGCCATGGATAAACAACGAGTATTGGTACTGTCGCAAACATAATAGCCGCGGCTTTAATTGCGTCCGACGCACGGGGCACTGTACTTGATACCATTTCCACAGTGCTTACATCAATTGATGTCATGTTTTGAATAAGCTGCCAAAGTTTAAGCTGAATCGGAACCCACTGCGGCGCGGCGTTGATGTAGAGCAGGGCATCGCCAAATCCGTTCCAGCGGCCCACGGCGTAAAACAGGGCAAGGGTAGCCAAAACCGGCGCGGACAGGGGCAGGTAGATTTTTACCAGAACTGTAAACGGGTTAGCGCCGTCGATTTCCGCAGATTCACGCAGGCTGTCCGGAACTCCAAAAAAGAAACTCCGCAGAATTATCATATTGAATACCGAAAGGCAGTTCGGAATGATCAATACTAACGGATTGTTCAGCAGCCCCAGCGATTTTATCAATACATAATTCGGGATAGTTCCCGCGCTGAAATACATAGTGAAGATAATCAGCGTATTGATAAGCCCCTTTCCCTTGAGCCAGCCGTAAGTTAGCGGGTAGGCGCACAATACCGTCATGGTCAGGGATACAAATGTACAGATAACCGTAAGTATTGTTGTCCACCACATGGAACGCGCAAAGGCAGGGTCTAAAAAAACATATTTGTAGGATTCCATTGTTATTCCGTACTTGTAGATGTTTTCTTCAAAGTTGTGAATAACAGGCAGAAAAGTTACCTTGCTGTTAATTACAGCCTGAGAGCTGCTAAGAGACTGCGCAAGAAGATTCAACATGGGCGTAATGCACAGCAGTATTACAAAAAAGCAAATAAGAATAACTAACCAGTCGCCTACTTTTGTTCTTATTGATTTAATCATAACTTCCCCTACCAGATCCCCCTTTCACCGAATTTTTTCGCAAGCGCGTTTGCCGAAACAAGGAAGATTACGCATATCACCGACTGGAAGAGTCCGATTGCCGCCGTCAAGGAAAATTGAAATGAGCGGATGCCTACGCGGTAAACAAGTGTAGAAAGCACGTCGGCCACTTCTATTACTATGTTGTTCATCATGGTATAGGGGCGATCCAATTCGATGCCAAGAATACGGCCGATGTTCATAATCAACAGAATTACGATGGTGGGTTTGAGTCCCGGCAGGGTTATATTCCAAAGTTTTCGCCAACGCCCTGCGCCGTCTACTTCCGCCGCTTCGTACAGCTCGGGATTGATTCCTGTAATCGCCGCAAGGTAAATGATAGTTCCCCAGCCCATTTCTTTCCATATACCAAAGAAAATGTAAGTCATTACCCATTTCCCTTTGTCCATAAGGAAGTCAATCGGGCCGATTCCAAAATTATTTACCAGAAAAATATTTACTACACCGGAAGTGGGCGCAAGAAGTCTTGACGCGATACTTGAAACTATAATCCATGATAAAAAGTGAGGAAGATAAATAATTGTCTGGGTTAATTTTTTAAAGGATTTAAAAACAACTTCGTTTAATAACAGCGCCAGAATGATAGGAGCGGGAAAGCCCAGCACCAGATCAAGAAAGTTGAGCCAGATTGTATTGCGCATAGCGTTCCAGAAATCTCTGGAGGCAAAAGCGCGCTGAAACCACTTGAAACCTACCCATGGAGAACCTTCCGACCAAACTCCTTGAAATATATTGTAATCTTTAAAAGCAATTACAATATTTGTCATGGGAATATATCGGAATATGATAAAGAAAATCATCGGGAACGCCAGCATCGCGTAAAGCATCCATGAACGTCTGAAATAGCTGGATTGATTTATACTTTTAACTTCGCTTTTGGCGGTAGCGGCCTTTTCTACCATATACTATGGTACAAGTAAGTAAAGATATTTGTCAAGTTTTAAAAAACAGCCTGTTGAATTTCCTTAAATAGTGTTAAAATTATCAGGAAGGGGGACATTATGGAGAGACTTGTTTTTCCAAAGGATTTTGTTTGGGGAACGGCAACCGCCAGTTATCAGGTAGAGGGCGCGACACGCGAAGGCGGCAGAGGTGAAAGTATATGGGACACTTTTTCGCGCAAACCAGCGGCTGTATATGCCGGAGAAAACGGGGATGTCGCCTGCGATCAATATCACCGTTACGCCGAAGATGTCGAGCTTATGGCAGAACTCGGTTTTAGCAGCTATCGTTTTTCCATTGCCTGGCCGCGTATAATTCCGGCAGGAACAGGTAAAGTAAACCCCGAAGGCATTGCCTATTACCGCAAGCTTTGTGACGAGTTGCACAAACGCAATATTACAGCCTGCGCTACCATTTACCACTGGGATTTGCCTCAGCCGCTGGAAGACGCCGGCGGATGGACTAACCGTTCAGTGTTAGACGCTTTTGAAGAATACGTTAAGATCTGTTACAAAGAATTTGGTGATGTTGTTGATATGTGGATCACTGTCAACGAACCTTACTGTATTGCTTTGCTTGGTCACCTCATCGGTGTACACGCTCCCGGTCACCGCGATTTGGAAAAAGCCCTGGCCGCCGTGCATCATATAAATATGGCGCACGGTATCGCTGTCAGGGAATACCGAAAGACAAACCTTAAAGCGCCAATCGGAATTACATGGAACCCCGATACTCCAAGACCGGCTACCGCCAGCGAAGCCGATGTAAAAGCCGCGAATTTGTCGAGGGCGTTTAACACCGAAGTTTTTATTTTTCCGTGCCTTGGCAAGGGCTATCCTGAACTTGTTAAAAGCGAACTTAATTGCGAGTTTCCGGTTAAAGAAGGCGACATGGAAACAATAGCGCAGCCCGTTGATTTTCTAGGGGTAAATTATTACTTTGAGAACCCTGTTGCCGCCGACGAGAAAGCCAAGTATAAAGTTTCGGCAAAACCTTTCTGGCAGGAGACTACAGCGACGGGCTGGCCGATTACTCCCGGCGGCTTGGAGAGGCAGCTTCTTTGGATAGCCGAAGTTTCGAAGGGCGCGTTTGGCAAAGCGGAAATACCAATATATATTACCGAGAACGGCTGCGCCATTGAAGACACGGTAACTGGCGACGGCAGAATCCACGACACCCGGCGGATTAAATACCTGCAGCAGCATCTTGCGGTCTGCGCGGATGTTATAAAAAAGGGAGTGCCGCTGAAGGGATATTATGTCTGGTCTTTGCTGGATAACTTTGAATGGGCGTCCGGTTATTCAAAGCGCTTCGGTATTATTCATATAGATTTTAGCACTCTAAAGCGCACGCCAAAGGACAGTGCATATTTTCTCCGCGATGTAATTGCCGGATACGGAGATTGGTAGCTGTTTTCCAATTAATATGTCAGACTCGCTTTTTTCCACATTAACAAAACTCAAAGGTAACCAGCGCGCGTGCATTTATACCGAACCCCTTTGGGGGCTTTCGATGAATTTGTGCATACCCTATCTGTCTGTTTATATGCTGGCCCTTGGTTTAAAGGATACGCAGGTAGGGCTGGTCGTAACAATCAATACGCTTTCGCAGATGGTATTTTCTTTTTTAAGCGGCCCTTTTACGGACAAAATGGGCAGAAGAAAAGCGACCGCGTTATTCGACATTATCGCGTGGTGTATACCGTGCGTAATCTGGTGGCGTGCGGAAAATTTCTGGTTCTTTTTAACGGCGGCTGTTCTTAACGGTACAAACGGTATTACGACAAATTCATGGCATTGCCTGATGGTCGAAGACGCCGAAAAAAACCAGATAACAAAACTCTATTCCATTGTAATTGCCTGCGGACAGCTTTCCGCCGTTTTTGCCCCAATAACATCAATACTGATTTCCAGACTGACATTTGTTCCGGCTATACGAATACTTTTTATAAGCGGTTGTGTTTTAATGTCCCTTAAAGTGATAATTCTGTATCTTGCTTCAAAAGAAACAAGCAAAGGCAGTATGCGGCTTATTGAAACAAGCGGCAAAAATATTTTTCAGCTTGCAGGCGGTTACGGCAAAATATTTAAAATAATACTCAATTCCAAAGGCACTGTTTTTTCCATAGCGATAGCGGCGCTGGCGTGTATAGTTTCAACCATCAACAACGCTTTTTGGCAGATTATCGTCAATAAAAAACTTTTAGTCCCGGAAGCCGCTTTGCCGCTGTTCATGGTGTTCAGATCGTTATTGGCAATTATTTTTCTCTTTTTTGTAATTCCAAAACTGTCAAAAGGAGTTTTAAAAATACCGCTTCTTTTAAGTTTTGCCGTTTATTTTGCCGGACAAAGTTTGCTCATAACTGTTCCGGTGGAAGGAATGTTAAAATATCCGCTGCTCTGCCTTTCGCTGGTGTTTGACGGTTTTGGGATAGCGCTGCTTGGTATGCTTTCGGAATCGCTTATCGCGTTACATGTAAATCCGGATGAGCGTGCAGGAATAATGGCAATCCGCTATATGCTGATGATGATCGCTGCAGCCCCGTTCGGCTGGATTGGCGGGCTCCTTTCCGACATCTCAAGGAATCTTCCTTTTGCGCTTAACATGATTTTTTTGGCAACGGGTATAGTTATCACTCTTTTGCATTATCATAAAAACGCAGATCACTTTGTTTGAGAAATTAACAGTTAACAGTGAATAGTGTCGTTGTTAGTAAGCGCATCGTGATGGCAATTCGCTGCGATTACTAACTACAATTCTACTCCCATTCCCTAAATGAAAATTTTTGTATATTGTAAAGTATAGACAACATAATCGAGAGGTAAATAAAATGAAAACTTTAGCAGAAATGCGGTATTCAAAACTTGCGCCGAAGGTTGTAAAGGCGCTTGAGACCCGCGGCTTTGAGGCGCATTATTTTGAAAGCGAAGCCGAAGCGGCAGAAAAGATTATTTCCCTAATCCCTAAAGCTCACACAGTTTCATGGGGCGGCTCCAAGACGCTGACGGATATGGGTATTCAGGAAAGGCTTGCGAAAGAGGGCTATAACCTGCTGGACAGGGACAAAGCGGCCACACCGGAAGAGCGGCAGGATATTATGCGCCGTTCTTTGTTATGCGACACTTTTCTTTCAGGCACAAACGCCATAAGCGAAGACGGCCAGCTTGTAAACATCGACGGAAACGGCAACCGTGTCGCCGCGATGATTTACGGCCCCAAACAGGTAATTGTCGCGGCAGGGATGAACAAAGTCGCTAAAACTTACGAGGACGCGGTTGTACGCGCCAGAACAATCGCCGCGCCGCTTAACGCTCAGCGATTTCCGTCTCTTAAAACGCCGTGCAACGAAAACGGGACATGTTCTAACTGTGTGAGTCCGGACACAATCTGCTCATTTTTTGTTACAACCAGATTCTGCAAACCCGCAGGACGTATAAAAATTATCCTGATAGGGAAAGATTTGGGGCTTTAATTTTTTTTATTGTAGAAATCATATTATTTGATATAATTAAAAGTCTATGAGATACAGATATAATGCCATTGTAGGTTTTTCGGCCTCCCTGCTGTTCGCTCTTTTTTACATTGCGGGTGCGTTCAATTCCCTTGAAAACCGGCTTTACGATTTCTTTATGCGCTTTCGCGCTGACAGAGCGCGCGTAGATAACGTGGTTTTTCTTGATATCGATGACTCTGCCATTTTTTACAACGGCGTTTTTCCCTGGCCCCGCTCAATTATGGCGGAAGGTCTTTTGCGCCTGAAAGAATACGGAGTAAGGGCGGCAATTTTCGATATTGAATATATTGATCACGGTCCTCAGGGAGTAGACAGCCTGTATCTGAATCAGGGGCTTAGTAACGATTTTAACCGCAGTTTTTCAGAAATTAATTCAAACGCGCAGGAAATATTTTCCGCTTTAAAATCCGGACGAATCGGGCGGAGCGATATTGATTTTTACGCCGGTTCTTTTCTTGAACTTGTCAATGATTTGCATAAAGACCTTTACACAAGAGCGCAGGGTATCGCTCGTGACAATGACCGCTATTTGGCGCAGGCACTTTCCATCCTTGGCAACGGCTGGTCTACCCTCAATCTTAGGGAGTATCCTCTGGACGGCGAACAGGCGCAGCGCCGCCCGATAGCGGAACGTTTTGCATATCCGGTTAACGCTTCCGCTGATGCGCATAACGGAGCGGGCTTTATTGATATTTTGCCTGCCCTTCCTTTATTTGCGCAGGCGGCGAAGGGGTCCGGATTTACCAATGTTGAAGTTGATGCTGACGGTATCAGACGGGGCATTTATCTTGCACAGAAAATTGATGATTACTGGTATTTGCAGCTTGCATTTGCTCCCCTTATTAATTATTTTGGCAATCCGGAAATTTTACTGGAGCATAAAAAACTGATCGTCAAACAGGCACATTTTCCTGACGGCAGATTAAAGGACATTGTTATTCCGCTGGATCAAAAGGGCAGGATGATGCTTGACTGGCCAAAGGAAGATTACAAGGACAGTTACAGCCATATCTCATTTGCGCAATTCTCTTTGTTAGACGAAATCGAGACGGAGCTGGAGTTTTACGTCCGCGCCCTTGCGGATGCGGACATATGGACATTTGCTCAATTTGATCCTTCAATAAACCGCGCTCCCGTTATTTTGGCTAATATAACAGATTTACTTGACGCGATGAATAAGAACAAAGGCTATGCGATTGAGTATGCGTCCGAGAATTTTTTTGACAATTATATTGAATGCCGCAATGAGGCTTACCGGTTGTTAGGTGAATTAATCTCACTTGATATAAATATGAGAGTAACGGAATTGGCTTTACAGTTAAGCGAAGAATACCCGGAAGAAGCCGAAATGATAAACAGCGAGGCGGAATATATTGCGCAGTTGGTTGATATCCTTAAAATAAACTTTGATCAACGCAAAGAAATAAGCGCAGAAAACGAAAAGATGTTTAAAGACAAATTCTGCATTATGGGAAGGGTTGATACCGGAACTACGGATATTGGCTCGAATCCTTTTTACGGCACATATGTAAATGTAGGTACGCATGGCGTCGTACTGGATACTATTCTTTCCGAAAGTTTTATTATTCTTCTGGGGAAATGGCATCGAATTTTATTTTTGTTGATTGTTATTCCGCTTTTTTTCATTTTAACCGCACGATTGTCTCCGGTTATCCGCGCTGGATCAGGTTTTTTTGCAGCCTTGGCTATTTTCATTACTGCGGTCCTGCTGTTCCGTTTTACAGGAATTTATTGGGGGCCTCTTGGCGCGGTTCTTGCGATGGCGGGCGCGGTAATAGTACGGGAAGTTATTGCCTTTGCCGGCTCGGAAAAAGAAAAGAAATTTATCCGCACGGCTTTCTCCACTTATGTTTCGGATGATGTAGTTAAAGAAATAATTTCCGACCCTTCGCGCCTGCAGCTTGGCGGAACAAAACGCCACATGACGGCGATCTTTACAGATGTCAGAAGTTTTTCTACTATTTCCGAACAGCTCGACCCGGAAAGCCTGGTAAGCCTTTTGAACCGTTATCTTGGCGCCATGAGCGATGTTATCCTTGCGGAAAAAGGGACAATCGACAAATACGAAGGAGACGCAATTATCGCCTTCTTCGGCGCTCCTCTTGAATTAAAAGATCACGCTCTTCATGCCTGTCTTTCTGCAATTGCAATGAGAAAACTTGAAACAGAACTTAACAAAACAATCATGGAGCAAAAACTTTCCCCAATGCCGTTGTTGACCCGTATCGGCATCAACACAGGTGATATGGTAGCGGGCAACATGGGAACCGCCAACAAGATGAATTACACGATCATGGGAAATGCCGTAAACCTTGCCGCGCGTCTTGAGGGAGTAAACAAACAATACGGCACATGGATACTTGCTTCGGAAGATACGGTACGCGAAACCGGCGGCAAACT
>JAIRUC010000009.1 GCA_031254615.1 Treponema sp.
TATCAGGTAACGCCATTGGATACCATGATGCGTGAGGCTGTCAGGCAAGACAGGCTCCAAAATGACATCTGATACCGTACTTAAACGAAAAGGAATGGATGTTTTCTCCGAATCTCTTGGCTTGGTAGACGCGAGCCGTTTGATTATACCGAATGGCAGCAAAGCCTGTATAAAAATATTTCTCTGGAAGAATTTTGCCGCAATGTGAAAAATTTTAGCGTAGCCCTTCTCTCAACCGCTGTTCTGTAACTTCGCAGGGCGCTTCCATTAACAGATCCTGCGCGCCTGAGTTCATGGGAAAAGGGACAAAGGTTTTGAGGAAATTCAAGCAGAACAAAAACGCACCATCATCGTAATATTGAAATTTCTGCGATATAACAGTATAGTTATAAATGAAGCGGGGGCTTTATAAGGAATTGTCCGATTATCGGAACGAGTGTTATAGTCAACACTAGGGGTGGGTATGGTTACCAAAATATACATTGATACTTCAATAGTTGGCGGGTATTTTGATGCCGAATTTTCTAACAACACCAAAGCGTTATTTAAACGTTTGGAAAACAAAGAAATTATTTTCATGACCTCCAGTGTGCTTATGCAGGAACTGCAGAAAGCACCTCCTAATGTAAGGGAATTACTTGGCAAGTACAATGCTGACTGTTTTGAATATGTAGAATTGACAAAAGAAGCTATTACACTGGCTGATAAATATGTTGCTGAGAAAGTAGTCGGTAAAACGAGCATAGACGATTGCAGGCACATTGCTTTGGCTACCATTTACAAGGCTGATGTTCTTGCAAGCTGGAACTTTAAACATATAGTGAATTTGGATCGCATAAAAGGTTATAATGGAGTAAACTTAAAGTGCGGGTATTCAGTTGTAGAGATAAGAAGCCCAAAGGAGTTGTTAAAATATGACAAAGACTGACAAACCCAAGCGTTTTAACTGTATTGAAATGAAAACCAAGATTCAGAAACAGATTTACACAGAAACGCAAAATATGTCTGTTGATGAACTGTTACGGTATTTCAACGGAAAGACCAGTACAAAATCAACCACAAAGAGATTTGCTTGAAGCCCCTCAGGGTTCCCTATTTTTTTATTGTCCCGTCTCCCCTTCATAAAGCTCATACCGCCAGAATTTTGACGCCATTTTTTCGGCGATATAGTCGCTGACTGTTTCTGCGGTGGTTGGACAGTTCACTTTTGCCAACCATATAAAATAAACTAACTTTGTTCTTTTCATACAGTTAATGTTTCTGCCGCAATTTAATATGCACTTCCCGTAACTGCTGTTCCGTAACTTCGCAGGGGGCTTCCATTAACAAATCCTGCGCAGTGCTGTTCATGGGGAACGCCGTTACTTCGCGGATGTTTTCTTCGTCCGCCAGAAGCATCACGATACGGTCGATGCCGGGGGCCATGCCGGCGTGGGGCGGGGCGCCGTAGTGGAAGGCGTTGAATAACGCGGGGAATTTTGTTTCTACGACGGCTTGGGTGTAGCCGGCGATTTCGAACGCTTTTACCATTACTTCGGGCAGATGGTTTCGCACGGCGCCGGAGGAAAGCTCAACGCCGTTGCACACAATGTCGTACTGCCACGCGAGGATATCGAGCGGGTTTTTTGTGTTGAGCGCTTCGAGTCCGCCCTGCGGCATGGAAAAGGGGTTATGTGTAAATTCAATCGCGCCTGTTTCTTCGTTTGTGCCGAACATTGGGAAGTCCACGATGAAACAAAACTCAAATTTGTTTTTGTTGATAAGGTTCAACTGCTCGCCCAGAGCGGCGCGAATCTGACCGGCAAGACCGTCCACCAGTTTCGGCGTGTCGGCGATAAAAAACAGAGTGTCGCTGTTTTTGAGGGAGAGATTTTTTCTGAGAGCGGCTTGTTTTTCCTCGGAAAGAAATTTGACGATTGGGCCTTTTAGCGAGCCGTCTTCAAGGACGGAAATGTAACCAAGGCCTTTCATGCCGATTTCTGTGGCGTAGGCTAACATTCTTTCAAAAAAAGATTTTGACTGCAAAGCCGCGCCGCCTGCCACTATGCCCCTAACGGGAATATTTTTGAACGGCGCGAAATCTACGTCGGCGAAAAATCCGGTTAAGTCTTCGATGACAAGCGGATTGCGGAGGTCGGGCTTGTCCGTTCCGTATTTCAGCATTGATTCGGCGTAGGCGATTCGGCGGAAAGGAGCGGGACTCACTTCTTTGTCAGAGAAAGTTTTGAAAGTGTCGTATAACACCGCCTCCGCGGTCTGCAAAACATCTTCCTGACCGGCGAATGACATCTCAAAGTCCAACTGGTAAAACTCGCCGGGGGAACGGTCGGCGCGGGAATCTTCGTCGCGGAAGCACGGCGCAATTTGAAAATAGCGGTCAAAACCGGAAACCATCAGTAACTGCTTGAAAATCTGCGGGGCCTGCGGCAACGCGTAAAATTTGCCGTGGTGTTTTCTGCTTGGGACAAGGTAGTCGCGCGCGCCTTCCGGCGAGGACGAAGTTAAAATCGGCGTTTGAAATTCCGTGAAACCCAGTTCCTGCATTTTTGTCCGCAGAAAACTTATCACCTTCGAGCGCAGAAGAATGTTGGCCTTTACAGCCGGGTTGCGCAAATCCAGAAAACGGTGGCGCAGGCGGACTTCTTCGCGCGTGTTTTTCGATTCGTTAATTTCAAACGGCAGCGCGCGCACAGCCCTGCTTTGCACAACGACCGATTCGGCATGAACCTCCACAGTGCCCGTCTCAATTTTTGTGTTGACAGTTTCCGCGTCGCGCTTTTTTACGGGGCCGGAAACGGTGATAACGCTTTCCTTGCTTACCTGCTTTACGGAATCCTCGTCGTGCAGGACAATTTGAGTAATGCCGAATTGATCCCTTAAATCAAAAAAAGTTACGCCGCCGTGATCGCGAATGGTATCCACCCAGCCGGACAATTTAGCGATCTGCCCGACATGATCTTCACGCAGCGCTCCGCAGGTATGTGTTCTATACTGGTTCATATCGTAATTATGCCGATTATCGCAAAATTGTGGAAGTAGTGTTATTTTGGCTAAAAAATGAAGTTTTTAGCCCAACAGCAATCTGTTTTGCGTGATATTTTACCAGTTTTTGAATAAATCACCTGTAATTTAATTTGACAAAATATTATTACCGGTATTATTCTATTTTAAATGGAAAAAATTTGAATTCGCTGGCAAGTTATGCGTAATTTTTTTATTTTATATTTATGGAGGAAACTATGAAAAATTTACTTTCTGTTGCGGTAATGTTGGTTTTTGCTATAGTATTCGGTATGACATTTATTGGATGTGGTGACGATGACGAGTCTGATAAAGAGACTCCGGATAAGATTCCCAATGTTTTAAGAATGAATAACGAAGCAAAAGTTACAAAAGAGCAATGGCCTGCTCGTAGAGCGGAAATAATGACGATAATGCAGGATAATTCTTATGGGCAGTGGCGTTCCGGAGAAGAGGTTACTTACAGCATATCCGGTAATAAAATGACTGTTATAGTTGAACATGACGGAAAAAATGTTCAATTTGACGCTACCGTTGAGCTGCCTACAGGTACCCCACCTGCAGGCGGATGGCCTGTAATTCTGGCTTTTAGCGCTCTTGATGGCGCAGATGGCTTTATGGGTTCCAAGGGAAATCCCCGGCAATATTCGTTAGACAAAGGATATGCGAATATTGCTGTTCCTACAGGAACTGTTGCCGCAGATAGTGCCGCTCGAACTGGGGCATTTTATACCCTATATCCTTATTCATCAACGCAAGCGGAATCGCAAACCGGAGTATTGATGGCGTGGGCATGGGGCGCAAGTAAAGTACTGGACGCTCTCGAAGCGGGCGCTGATTCAGAATTTGGCATCAATGCGGATAACACGATTATTACCGGCACTTCAAGGAACGGAAAAGCTGCCGCTGTAGCGGGGGCTTTTGAAGAAAGATTCAAGATTACAGCCCCAACTTCTTCCGGCGCGGGCGGGTGTGCGATATACCGCTACAAAAGCGCCGGGCAGACTTATGACCTTAGCGGCTATTATAAATATAATGGCGGCGGTAGTTGGACAGTTGACGGCGCCAACCCTCAAAGTCTTGGCTCAATACAGAATGATTCAGGCGGCGGATGGTTTAACGCAAAATTCAGGACATTTTTAAAACCTGAAGACCTGCCTTTCGATCAACATTTCCTTCTGGCGTTATGCGCTGCCACCGACAGATATCTGTTTATGATAAACGGATTTGAATGGGACAAGTGGACGAATCCTCCGGGTTTCTTCTATGCTTTTGAGCTGACAAAACCTGTTTTTGATCTTTTAGGCGTACCTCAAAACATTGCGGTTTCTATGCACCGTTCCAGACATGGTATTGAACAGGAAGATATGGTCAAGCTGATTAAATACGCAAATTATATCTTTTACGGCACTAAAGATTTAACATTTGACTATGTAGAAGCCGGTAAACCAAGTCCTTCAACATGGGAAGGATTTATGGAGGATTTGCATATAACTCCGTTCTCGAAATCAGTCAGCTCTGCAAATAATAAAACTTATCAGTCGGGAAAGCCCAAGTAAAGCTGGTGAAAGAGCAACGCTTTTTGTGTGCTGTTTAAAAGTTTGATTCTGTTTAGGGTCAGACAATAAATAGAGACACCTCAATAATATGTTGGGGAAGGAGAATGCCATGAAACGTTTGTTTTCAAAATCACTGTTTCTTGTATTGCAGACAACGGCACTTGCTTCTATGGCGATCATTATTACCACATGCGCTTCTAATCCCTTTACAGGAAAGCGCACTATGGCATTGGTGGACAACAATACTTTACTGGCATCTTCGTTTTCCCAATATAATGAGTTTTTGAATGAGAATACCACAATTACCGGAACAGCTGATGCCGAAATGGTAAAACGGGTAGGAAATAAAATCAGGCTGGCGGCAGAAAAGTGGGCTGCTTCCATAGACGAGAAAAAATACCTCGATAAGTACCGGTGGGAGTACACTCTGGTTAAGTCTAACGAGGTAAACGCCTGGTGTATGCCGGGCGGTAAAATTGTCGTTTATACCGGAATACTTCCGCTAACCGAGGATGAAACGGGGCTTGCGGTAGTGATGGGACATGAAGTGGCTCATGCTCTTCTTAACCACGGGCAGCAACGTGTCAGTGCCGGCATGCTTCAGCAGTTAGGTGCAGTAGGAGTTGATATTTTTACTTCTGACTCAAGCCCGAGTTCTCAGGCGCTTGCCATGACTGTTTACGGAGCAGGTTCTACACTATTCGGGACGCTTCCCTTTTCACGGGCACATGAAAGCGAGGCGGATGAGATAGGACTTATTCTTATGGCTATAGCGGGATACGATCCGGATTTAGCAGTTAACTTTTGGGAGCGAATGTCTGCCTTAGGCGGCAAATCGCCGGAATTTCTCAGTACCCATCCTTCGGATACTACCAGAGCAAAAAACCTCCGCAAGTGGGCTCCCGAAGCCAGGAAAAAAGCCGCCAGGATTGGAATAGTTAATTAAGTTAACAGTTAATAGT
>JAIRUC010000061.1 GCA_031254615.1 Treponema sp.
TTTGGTAAGCAGGGTTTGCATAATCATCAACGGGCTCCACTTCGAATCTTCCGTTATCCAAATAACAGAAGGGAGCAAAACATCCGACGGAGTTGGTTCCTGTGGTTCCCAGATATGGCAGGTCTCCGCCCTCTAAAACGTTTGGTTCCCACAAGCACCAAACCGCTGAAATTTCAGAGTTTGCATGCGTCAGACCTTCGAGTATACCAAGAAGCGCAGTCCGTCTGCTGGCAGTTGGTATGCTCCGGTACTGTTCCATTACACGAGCGGCGGTTTCTACCTTATAAAAATATGAGTCAAGGAAATTGGTAATATTGGCAGCAGAACCATTGGCCATGCTGACTGTATATTGTTCCGAAAGACTGGTAATACTGGTCCGGGACCGGACAATTAAAGTAATACCGACTGAAGCGATGGCGAATAAGCCAAGCGCAACCATAATCGCCGTAAGTTTAACACTGATTTTCATTTGCTTTCTCCTTGCTTTTTTGACACATGTTTTTTTCTGCCAATAAAATTACTTAGACAAGCCTTATACTCATTCTTCATTATATGTGTGAATTTATGATTTTAGCAAGTTTTATTTTATAGAGTTGAAAAAATTAACAATTTCTTAATAAAACAACAGTTTTTTAAGACTAATGCTTTTTCTTCCATCTTATATACAACAGCTTGCCGGAACTGTTGGAACGGGGGCGCTCCTCCATCTCAAATTGAGGAATAGCGCGGAAAAGGTCGCCCAGTTTTTTAAAGCCGTAGTTGCGGGGATCAAAATCCGCGGCGCGGTTGTTGATTTTTTGCCCCACTCCGCCAAGATACGCCCAGCCCGATTCTTCCGCCATGTCATCCACCGCATCGCGCAGCAGTTTGAGCAGTTTCCTGTCTACCTTGAATTCCTTTTTTGGTTTTGCCGAATGTTTACTGTCCTCGTAATCGCTCTCTTCCTGATTTTCCCTGAGTATTTCCGTGTAAATAAATTTGTCGCATACCGAGACAAAAGCCTTGGGCGTTTTCTTTTCGCCAAAGCCGTAGACGATGCGGCCGCTTTCGCGAAGGCGCGATGCTATGCGGGTAAAATCCGAATCGCTTGAGACGATGCAAAAACCGTCGAGTTTTTCGCTGTACAAAAGATCCATCGCGTCAATAATCATCGCGGAGTCGGTTGAGTTTTTTCCCGACGTGTACGAAAACTGCTGAATCGGCTGGATGGCGTGTTCAAGCAGTTTTTCCTTCCATGAGCGAAGGTTGTTGTTTGTCCAGTCGCCGTAAATCCGCTTTACGCTGGCAATTCCGTATTTGGCGACTTCATTTAACAACCCTTCGATAATCGCAGGCTGAGTGTTGTCCGCATCAATTAAAACCGCAAGTTTCGCCTGACTGATTTCGGTCGGCTGATTTTCTGATGTGTTAAAATGTACAAATGGCAATAATGGCATAATATTCTCCTTAAACTTCAAAAATAGACTTTTTTATCCGGCGCAAAAGGCTGATTTTTCCAAGCGGTATAAACAATTCATCCTGTCCGCCTGCCGGAACAATAACCAAAACAATATCCCCTCCGTCTTTTTCAAGAGCTTTGGGAATTCCAAAAACGCGCTCTCCTTTTCCGCCGCCCGGCCAGACAATTTCCACAGGCGACCTTTGCGCGATAGCCTGCTTTGCGATGTTCTGCTTTCCGGCGTAGTCCATGTTACGCGCTTCAAGTTTCTCGTAACGGAGGCTTGCCTCTTTCAACTGCGTTTCGCACAGAACCATCCGCCGGTCGATTCTGGCGGAAAGTTCCGCCCGTTCAAACTCGCCCATCGGCATCTTCTTTAGTATAGCGTGAAAGTTCTGTGTTAGGGCAGATCGCTCCGGCGATTGTTCCGCGGGGGAAACGTCTTTGTCCGCCCCGGAAACGGCGGTAATTTCCGCAATTTTAATTTTATTTTGAAAATCGCCTTCCGGCGGTGGGAAATATTTGTTTGCGAAGGCGCCGGCGGCCGGCTCTGTTAAAGCGGCGGATTTTTCGCTGCGGCGGGAAATAATGTCAATTCCCGCAGAGGAAAGTGCGGCGGCGGCTTCTTCCACCGCGTTAGGCGGCAGAAGGTATATCCCGGGCGCAAGAGTTTCGCTGATCAACCCGGCAAGAGGCATTGTTTTTGTCAGATAACGGCGGTCTTCGGAAAGGCTTAAAATTACGCCGTTTTTCAGCGAAACTTCCCCATGCCGTTTTTCCCAGTCTTTCAGATGCCAAATCAGGCTGTCATCGAGCCTGCCGCCGGAGAGCCGCTTAAGTAAATCGATAATCTCATCCGCACGAATGTTGTTGTTAAAAGCGCGCACGGCGGAATCTTTGGTTAATTCAAAACGGACGACAGCGCCGGCTTCCAGAATATTCATGAAAGCGGCAAGGTTAACCGCGTCGGTAAAAGTTATTTCCGGGTAGACGATGACAGAAAATCCCGAATCAACGGCGATAACCGGATCATTTTGTTTTACCGGAGTATTCTGCACAATAGCGCCAAGTTGTTTTATGTCAGGTGAAGCAGATACCAAAAGACCGGTTTTTTCCAGCGCATCCGGCAGAGCGCCGCCAATAGCGATTCCTGTTTTTGCTTTTAGAATTTCCGCCAGCCTCATCAAAGATTTTTCGTGGTATTTCTGTCCCGCGTCCAAAGAATCCAAAAAACTGTGAATGAAATTTGAAATTTCCCGAATCCTGCCTTTGAACAGCGGCGGAAGAATTTGCTCAGTCGATTTTGTTTCTTCGTACACAATTAACGCCGCCGCGCAGTATTCTCCGCGTTCGCGCGCAGGAAGCGACCCAAAATCTTCAAACCGCTTTTTGTCCGGAACAAGTTTGTCTCCATCAACGTAAAACAAACCGAGAATTTGCAGAGCGCCAAGCACAAAAGGCAAATCCATGTTATTAAAGCAGGCTTTTCCCGCGTCAAGAATACGTTTGCGGATTACACCTTCCGCCCTGAAAAACAACTCTTCGTTAGAGACAAATGACAAAAGACCGGCTAAAATCCTGCCGTTCAGAATCTCCTTTGACGCGGCAGGCGCGGCAATTTTTTCAGAGGCGCCCTCTTCCTCGCAAACGGCAGGGAAGAGCGAGGAAGTGTCCGCCGTAAAGGGAGCGAGCGCGTTTTCCAAAAGCGGGTTCAGCGCAAGGCGGACAGAGCGGTCTTTTGCGAAGCGGTACAGGATAAACCGCTCCTCAAGATTTACGATTATGTCCTGTAATTGCGCGTAACTAAATTCGCCGGAGAAAAAACTTTCCAGCTCTCCGGGAGCGGGTTCGCCGAAAAGAGCCGCCGCCGCGATAACTTTCGCGTCGTTTTGGTCTATATAAGCGGCTATTGTTTTTTGTATATCCTCACGCAGTAAAAATTTTTCAAGATCGTTTATCAACTGCTGTTTTTTAAAAGGGGTTTTAATTTTTCCGAAGACGCTCCGCATCAACTCAAAAAAGGAATTATCCGGCATTGTCATTACAGCGGACTTCCAGAATTCTACAGAGCGGAAAATTTTATCTTTCATGCGCTATCCCATTTTTGAATCGAATATTTGTAGCCCTGCTCCGTCAAAAATTTCTGCCTGTTAGCCGCAAATTCTTCTTCTACCGTGTAACCCGAAACAAGCGAAAAAAACCAAGCGTTGCGCTCCTTTGGCCTTAAAATCCGCCCCAGCCTTTGCGCTTCCTCCTGCCGTGAGCCGAAAGAGCCGGAAACCTGTATCGCCATGCTCGCGTCGGGGAGGTCGATGGCGAAGTTCGCCACCTTCGACACAACAATAAGGCGCAGTTCGCCTTTTTTAAAACCGGAATAAATCCGCTCCCTTTCAGTGTTAGATGTTTTCCCCGTGATAATCGGCGCGTTAAGAAGTTTTGCCAGCGAGTTGAGCTGCGACAAATACTGGCCGATAACCAAAATGTGATCTTCGGGATGATTTTCGATCAACTGCATTACAATATTTTCTTTTAACGGATTTTCTGCGGCCAGCCTGTACTTTTCTCTGGGAGCGGC
>JAIRUC010000085.1 GCA_031254615.1 Treponema sp.
ACTTTAGCGCCCTGCACATAAGGATTGCCCACCTTTACAGAGTCCCCGGACACCAAAAGCACCGTCTCAATATTGACATCATCTCCGGGCTCAGCGTCAATTTTATCTACTTTAAGCAAAGCGCCTTTTTCCGCCTTGTACTGTTTCCCTTTAAATTCTACCAGCGCGTACATACTACACTCCAAAACTCAAAAAATAATTGAAGACAGACAGCGTTGTGCCGTCTGCCAATACATTTTAGTTATAGATAAAACAGGAAAAAAAGTCAAGCCTTGCGCAATTAATTTCCTTCAAGGAGGCGGCCAATATTGTACAATTCCGTAATTTGGGAATAAACCGGCGGCTTGTTTCCGGCGGCTTGTTTGTCCATATCGGTCAAAATCTCATATAATTCGTTTAAAAGATCGGCAAAAACCTGTAAATTTGAGGCAAAATTACTTACTGCCATATCCCTAAGCGTCTTGTCAGCGCCAATAGGGATAGAATTCATCTTATTTCTGATATTAGATTTATTTCTGGCAACTTCCACAAGACGGGCGCAGGCGGCTATCTGCCTGTATAATTCGTCCAAATGGAAACCCTGATAACGGTACATTTCCATTTTTTCGGTTAAAACTTCAATTTGATCCCATGTGGATTTATCAACCTGAAGCTGCAGCAAAACAGGACGTAAAAAACGGTTTGAAATATTGGTCCGGTAATGATCGCCAATCTGTTCAATTAACCTTATAACCTGAGCATCTTTTATTCTGTCCAAAAATAGCCTCCGTATAGTATGTTATCACTGGTAAAGTAGATTGACAAGCATAAAGTGTAAAATAGTATAATAGATTTGTTCAACAACCCGGTTGGTTGTTGAACAAATCTTGCAGTTTTTCAGCCTACGGCTTGCAAAACTGCTACTTATAAGGAAATTATTTAAAAACTGAAGTTTTTAAATAACATTAATTGACCATGCGCCATTATTCAATTTGCGTTTGCCTGATTGCTGTTTTTTTATTTTCGTGCGGTAACAATGAAATTGCCCAAATATGGACAGATCGCCCGGAATTCGCCCTTTACGGGGATTATTTTAATACATCACAGAACCAATATAAGGTTACAATAAAATATTTTGAATCTCCCGCGGCCCAGCTGCGTACGGAAAGCCGGAGAAAATCAAATACATATCCTGATATTGTAGTGGGAAGCTGGTTAAAAAACTCATCTACAACCGCCCATTTCAAATCTCTTAACGATTTGTTTGGGGCAAATAAACTTTCAAGAAGCATTTTTTATCAGCGCCTTTTGGCAGCCGGCAGAATAGACAGGCATCAATATCTTCTGCCTGTTTCGTTTAACGTGCCGTCATTAATTTTTTCAAAAGACAAGGAGATTGAAATTTCAAATTCATTTACTCTTGGTTTTGAAGAATTAAAAAAATTAAGCGGCGAGTATAATGTATTAAACAAAGGTTCTTATACGCGGATGGGTTTTTCTCCGCTGTGGGACGATGATTTTTTGATGGTTACGGCGGTACTGTTTGATTCATCATTCAGAGAGGCATCCCCGCTTGCGTGGGATGCCGCCGCTTTGAATCGTTCCATGAATTTTGTCAATGACTGGACTGTTGAGATAAATACCGACAATCAGGCGGAAGAAGATTTTACATTTAAGTACTTTTTTGAACCGCCGGAAAAATTGATTCAGTCGGGACGCATACTTTTCTCTTATATGGAAAGCAGTAAACTTTTTACATTAAGCGAAGAAAACAAGAACACGCTTGATTTCCGCTGGATCATGGAAGACAACAAAATTCCCATTACCGAAGACACTGTATTTTTGGGTATCCCCAAAAAAGGGAAATCCCAGAAAGCGGCAAAGGCATTTGTTCATTGGTTTTTTAAAATTGAAAATCAGCGGCTTCTTTTGGAATACAGCAAGGTGAACAGAATAAACGAAACCGCCTTCGGCATTTGCGACGGCTTTTCCGCAATAGGAGCAGTTACCGAACAAATTTTTCCGCGCTATTACCCCAGTCTTCTAGGCCGTATGCCGCCTTCCGATTATCTGATAGTCCCAAACATTCTCCCGGAAAACTGGGCTGTAATCAGAGAACGAATAGTGCTGCCCTACCTTCACGACCGCGCCCGCAACGGCCATTCGGAAGAAGCTATACCATTGGAAGCACGGCTAGCCGAATGGCAGCGTATAAACAGATGATAATAAAGAATGGAGATAATTATGGACAATATTACAGAGTTAAATGACAGCAAAATTATCACGGATATTTTAAATAGGGCGTTTATGACAGTTGCCTTACAATTTAATTTTACAAAAGAATTAATGTAGAAAATTTGTCCGGCTCAATTTATTTCCCTGCCAAAATATTTATAGGAGATTGCCGCGATAGTACCGTCCGCATACAGCTCATCCAGAGCGTTGTCAAGCATAGCGGTAAGCGCGTCATTACCTTTTTTCAGGCAGACAGCGATTAGTTCTTCGGAAGTGTCACGCGAATTATCCCAGGCGATTTCAAAGGCGCTGTTTTCTCTTTCCATGTAATAGCAGGCGACGATATTATCAACTACAACTAAATCTACCCGGCCTAATTTTAAGTCGTCAAAACAATTAATTATTTTGTCGTAGGAAAACGGCGTAAACTTTACGCCTTGATTGTTCAGCCTTTCCGTAAAATACTGGGCGGTGGTATTCCCCTGAAAAGAAACACGATACCCGGAAATATCTTCCGCCTTCTCAACTTTTAACCGCGAATCTTTGCGCGTAACAATGGTCATAAAGCTGTTAATATAAGGTTTTGTAAAATTATATTTTTTTTGCCGTTCGGGCAAAACGGTAATATTAACCGCTATGTCGTACCTGTCCGTATCTAACCCCGCAAGAATACCATCCCATGCTGTATCAATAAAATTAACCCTAAGACCCAATTTTTCCGCCAGAGCCTTTGTCAGATCAATATCAAAACCAATAAGGGTTCCGTCTGTGTCGTAATATTCCATAGGCGGATACCCGATCTCTATACCTGCACAAAGGACACCGTTTTCAATCGTCAGGGAATTGTTGCTTTTTGTACAGCCAATTGGCAGAGACACACACAGAACCAGAAAAACATACATTTTTATTGTTTTCATTCAAAGGAATAGTACTCTATTTCTCATTTGTAATAAAGAATCCAACCTTTCAAATTGAAATTACATGCGGTTTTTGGTATATTGAACGTGATTAAAAATCGCGGAAATTGTACAGCAGGAGCGGGTTATGATAGTAGGGATCGATATTGGAAGCACCACAACAAAGGCCGTTATCATTGAAGATGGCAAGCTGACAAGAAGAATCAAGACAAAGGCTGCGGATGCGGTTACTGCCGCTAGCGGCGCTTTTGAAAAGATAGTTCTTGAAAACGGCATAGATAAAAATTCAATAGAAAAAATAAAAATTACCGGTGTGGGGGCGTCAAAAATTAAAAATAATATTTTTGGCATTCCAACAGACAGGGTGAATGAGATAGACGCTATCGGTATTGGCGGAATGTTTTTGTCAGGTGCAAGTAATATTATTATTACCAACATCGGGACAGGGACGGTTATTATTGAAGCGGGGGACAAGGGCATTTCTCACTTTGGCGGCACAGGTGTCGGCGGCGGGACAATATCGGGGCTTGCGAAGAAGCTGCTGCCTAATGCGGGATTTTGCGATATTTTGGAACTTGCAAAAGCAGGAAACCTGAGTCAGGTTGATCTTTTGTTAGGCGACATTACCGATACCGGCATAAGTTTTTTAAGCGGAGAAACAACTGCCGCCAACTTTGGGAAAATGCTTGATACCGCAGGTCCGCCGGATATAGCGTTGGGTATTATTAACATGGTGTATCAGGTAATAGGGGTTCTTTCTGTTTTCGCGGCAAGGGCAAAAAATACAGATCGCGTTATTGTTACCGGCAACGGCAGCAATAATCCGATAGGGCAGAAAATACTTTCCGGCACTATTACAGCCATGTACGGAATCCAATTCATTTATCCGGAATATGCCGAATATACGACCGCTGTTGGGGCTGGTATCTCAGAACTTAAACTCTAAAGGCTCTATTTCTTTTGCAGCGGAAGCGAAATTAAGAATAGCGTTCCTTTGCCGTCTTCGGAGCGAATTTTAATGGTGCCTTTTACTTCCTTTATCCGATCACGCACAAGGTTTAAGCCAATGCCCCTGCCGCCATGGACGGTTTCTGTTTCCGCCGTACTGAAGCCCGGCATAAAAATCGCTTTTAACAGCACGTCTTTATTTTGCGCATCTTCTTTCTTGATCAATTTTTTCTCAAGCGCTTTTTTGGCAATCTTCTTATAATCAAGACCGCCTCCGTCATCGCTCAGTTTTACAACAACATTTTTTTTATCTTCCGATCTTTTTATGGACAGTTTTACTATACCTGTTTCGTTCTTGCCTCTTTTCTTGCGCTCATCAGGTTTTTCAATTCCATGTACAGCAGAGTTGCGAATAAGCTGCATGAGAATATCTTTTACAACACGCCTTGGACTGTTCTCAAAAGCGTCAGGTTCTACTTCGGCGGCTACAAATTTAATTTGCTTTTCCATATCTTCCGCGACTCTGGACGTGGTCTTGGCAAGGGTATCAACCAGAACCTTGATACTCTGCCTTTCTCCTGCACCGCCGCTTCCGCCGGCATAAGTCTGAAGTTTACTGATAATTTCCCTGAAGCCTTCTCTTTCGTTGGATATTTTTTCTATATCTACAGTCAGGTTCAGCATTTCAACAAAGGGTATTTCACCTTCCTGTTCGCGCATTTTTTTAATCTTTGATTCCAGATTATGCACCTTATTGCCAAATACATTTAACCCCAAAATTACCGCATTTGATTTTATGGCATGGACAGACTGATAAACTTTTACAAGCACTTCATGGGCAGTTAAAGTTTCATTCTTGAGTATCTTGTCGATATTTCCGAATTCAAATTCCATGTCTTCCATAAAATCGCTGAACACAGGAGGGTCAACTTTGATAAGCTCAAAGACAGCCTGCATTTCTTCCTGCCGCTTGGCTTCTTCTTCAGCCAGCTTTTGCTGCAGTTCTACCCTTGTGGTTATGTCGTAGATCGTTACTAACAGGAAAATCTCCCCATGTCCGCGTTCTACAGTGGCAAAAACACATTGGAATACTTTTCTGTCGCCTGTTCTGACATTTATATAATGCAATTCGTTCAATGGGTTAATATCATCGAGCATTTCCTGATCATAAGCGCGTTCCAACACCATTCCAAAATAATCTTTTATGCTTTCAAGCTCGTTTGGCGTAACAGAATTGGAAATTACATCGGTAAATAATTTGCCGAAAAGATTTTCTTCCGACAGCAGCTCTTCCAAAAAACGTGAATAGTGATCCTGTATGACATAATTTTGATCCATGTAGAAAAGACCGATTCTCATGCTGTCTTTCATGGCGGCAATTTCATCACGTTCCGCAAGATAGGTCATGTCATACAAGTTGATAAGAGAGCCGCCGGTATTTCCCGGTAAACTGTGGGATGCCGCCTTGAAATACCTTTTCTGCCCATTAAGCGAAAATTCCCAGTCTTCGGCATAGCTGTCTTTGTTCTTTAACATCTGACCGGCAAACAATTTTAGCCTTTTCCCCGGGAAAAGATCGATAAGAGGCCATCCCTGAACATACTCAGGTTCTTCCACATTGCCAAGCTGGGAAAGAGTCTTGCTTGCATAGACAACTTTGTTGTTTTCATCAACCATGGCGACATAGTTTTCTGTTGTAGCAAGAAGGTTGTTAAATGAAGTTTGATGTTCTATTGCCCGGTTCAAAGTGATAGTCGCAGACTTTGTAAGTATGAGCATGATTATACTGGCAAACAAACAAATAACCCAGCTTACCAGTGAAATTACTATAGTTGCACCGGCCCCGGCAACAGGAATGCCTCTTAAAATCATCAAACCAATTACAATATTCTGTAAAACAATATAGGTAACAGTTCTGTAGAAACTGTAATATATGCAGCTAACTCCGCAGAAAGAAAGACAGATAAGAAGGAAGTAAGAACACTGCCAGCCGCTAATCATCATCAGCGCTGTGTAAAATAAAAATAAAACAGCAGGTACGTTTGATGAAAGTTTATGATAATTATGAGCGGTCCTGATTATTGAAACCATTACTATCAGGGCCAGCAGCATGATTAACCCGGCAATGGAATAATCAACTTTTATGTCGCCCATCCATGTTTCAAGGACAAATGCGCCGCTTAAAAAGAAAATAAACAAAACAGAGAGAGTATTTGCGATTTTTAGATTTTTATCTCTTTTTCTTTTCTTCTTTTCTGCCATTTACGGACTTCCTTAAAGACTCGAAATCACAGCTACTGGGTAAGTTAAATTATCCACTGCGACTATCTGAACTGCGTGGTTAACAACGGCCAGGCTGATATCCGTATTCTGAATATACTCATTGTCCAGTTGAATCCACATTTTCCTGTCCGACTGAACAGTAATTTTTTTCCCCTGCAGAAACACGCCGTTTTTCGGACGTTTTCCCTTTGCGTATCTTCGCATTGAAAACATTGTTTTAATGGCGCCGCTCGACTTGATAAGCGCAATATCCAGCAGCCCGTCATCCGGAGCGGCATCCGTCAAGCCTGTCTTTTTTCCGGCATAATACGGCCCGTTGGCAATATGTATAAGGCTGTATTTTCCGCTGTAATCAACATCATCAACAGAAATTGTATAACTCTGTCTGGTAATCTCCTTATCAAATGTTGTAAATATATAGTTAAAGAAATTTGAAACTTTTGAAAAGAGGAAGAACCCTCCTTTTCCAAGGCTGGACTTCAGTTCCCTTACCTTCGCGGCCATAGCGGAATTCAACCCGATATAACAGGAATTAAGGGCGTAATTTACTCCCCATCTGATTAAATCCGTATCAAGGGCTTTGGCACGCACAAGAGAAGGAATATCCCTGAAACTTTCCGTTTTTCCATCTCCAAAGATATTCAGAAAGTCGTTGGATTCCCCGTGAGGGACCGATGCTACCTGCATATTAGGAAAGTGGGCGGCGGCATTTATGCAATCATAAAAGATTTCTTCCCCGCCGACAGCATAGATGCGCACAACATCGCCGGGCTTTGCTTTATCAACTTCTTCCTGAATTATTCCAATTGCGTTCCTGCGGTAGCGGGACATTTGTATGGAGAAATCGGGTTTTTCCTGTGTTCTGAAAAATTCCCCTATGTGGTCAAGTATGCCGTCCATCTTCCATTGCTGTCCGAAGAAGGATTTTGGATCGAACACAAAAACATGCTTCATATTTTTCCCGGATTATTTCTCAGGTTCCAACTCAATGGCTACCATCAGGTGAAAAACATCATTCTCATAGGCTTTATGAGGAATACAAAGGATGCGCGTTTGCTTGCTGGGCCATGCGATTGAGTGTTCTTTTCCTTTTATTATAGTAGGAATTGAAATCACTATCTTTTCCCCGTTTGGCACTTTGGGTTTGATGTTTCCCGCAATAATGTTGTTTATTTCACCTATTGCGTCAACAACATCGGCATCAATAGTTGTATGCCCTTCGCCGGCAAGAATATCGGTCAATTTTATCGCCAGTTCTTCCTTCATGGAGACAATAACGGCTCCTTTGACTGCGCCTGAAAGACCGATAACGGCCGAGATGTCCCATTCCATTCCTTTTTCCGGATCCAGAAAATGAGGATGCCTTGGGCTCACGTCTACACCGACAAACTCCTTAAAAGTATTGACGGTAACTTCTACGAATGGTTCCACGTAATCGTTGAGTTCTACTGGCATAGCTATATCCTAAATAAACGAAGTTTTGCCAATTTACCTTTGAACAAGTCAAGTTTAATCGGCTTAGTAATATAATCAGTGGCGCCGTTCTTTAACGCTTCTATAACGTTAATTTTGGACGCCTCACTGGTTACCATGATAATAGGTAAGTCCTTGTACTGATCCATTGACCTAATTTGCTTTAAAAAATCAATACCCGATAATCTGGGCATATTCCAGTCGAGCAAAACCAAATCTACCCTTTGAGCATCAAGCAATGCAAACGCTTCTTCACCGTCTTTAGCTTCGACAAAATTACAAGCGGTATCCACACCGGAAAAAACACCTTTTACGGTATTTCTCATAATTCTGGAGTCGTCAACAATCATAATTGTCACACCGGCAGGCATACTACCTCCTTATATACCATATTAAGTATAATGATACAATATATTTACCCAAAAAACAAATAAAAATTTAATATTTTCTGTTTTTTTTCGTAAATTCATCGTTTTTCGAGACGCCAAGAGATAGTCCAGTTCCATGTTTCCGGAAAATCAGGTGATGCCGCTTTTATACTAAACCTTCCATATTTAAAACGGGCTGCTGCACTTAACGAAAAATCCCAAACCTCGTCTTTTTTGGCATAAGCTGAATAGCCTATTTTTGATTTTATTTGAAAATTCCGTGGCGAAAGGGTAAATTCGCAAGCACCGCCGGCAGTATAAAAATCGCGTTCTTCTATCCAAGGATATGGGGAAGAACTGTCAGAGGCGAGTCCTTTGATTGAGCCCGAAAAGTAGACCCCAAGCGGGCCTGTTTTTGCCATTTGCGGAAAAAATAACGAAATACCCAAATTTCCCGAAAGGTTGTCGTTGATTTTTTTGGGATTTGCGGCATTTCTATCTATTAAAAGTGATATTCTTGTTAATCTGACAGCGGAACTGTTTTTGGTTCTTGTGGGAAAACGGTATAAAAAACCTGATGAAGAGCGGTTAAAAGCCTCGCCAAAGCCAGGCCCCCGGACTGTTGTGTTTACGCGTAACAAAGAGCTGCCTGTTCCCTTCCACTCAACTTTTCCGGCGCTTCTGAAGCCTGCCCCATGATTTACGCCATCCCTGCAAATAAAGCGCTCTCCCCCGCCGTCAGCGGCGAATGAAACCGACAGTGGCCGCGTTTTTGCCCCAAATGCCAACAACGGCGTAAGCGTTACACCCAAATTGCCGTAAATATCATTGCCCCACGCAAAAGTTTCCGAATACGCCCAATCCGTACTGATGGAAAAATTCGGACTGTTATAAAGGAGCCCGGCGGCGGAAAGCCTGAAATCCCGCTGTGGCAGGGGCGGCGGATTGGAAAACCACGAACTGCTTTTTGTGGAGGGCAGTGTTTTCTGAGTGTAGAAAGTTTCCAGTAAAAGCTCTGTTTTTTTCGCAAAGGTAAAATCCAGTCCGCCGCCGAAAGCGGGCAGCAAATTTTCAATTTCTGTCTGTGCAGAAACAAAGCCCCTCAATTTTGTGTTAGGGGAAATGTTTATGGTTGGGCTGGACAGATAAAGATACGCTTCGTCTTCTTTGGTTGAAGAGGCGGCGGTTTTTAGATCGGCGATAATAGGCTTGTGGTTTTCCGAGTATGGCGCGGAACGAATCCACGGATTGCGTATTCTGGCAGGGAGACCCCATTCATCAAGTACGCCGTACAGCAGCCTAGAGCCAGTCGGTTTGTGGTACAGTCCCCCGATAATGTTGGTAATCTGTTTTTTGGGATCTCCCCAGATCGCACTCCACGACTCTCCCTGCGGCGGCGCAAGTTCAAAGTTAAGCGGCCGCCTGTCCAAAACACCGCCCCTTACCAAAAGCCCGGGACTGAGAAAATTTAATTTTATCTCTCCCCGGTTGTTAAGGGTTTTACTCTCTTCCCATGAGCCGCTCCAGAACAATGACCAGTTAAAGAACGGTGCAAAACTTTCCGCAAAAAGAGCCGCACCGCACAAAAGAAACGCAGCAAAGAGAAAATAATTTTTCATATTAATATATAGGTGCGAAATTGCGGTTTTGCTTGATTTTAGGGGAGTTTCACGGAGAAAAAGATGATTTTTGTTCCAATTATAGGCAGGCTAACTTGGTATGAATTCTGTTGTTACTTTCTCTTTTTTTCTTCATCTTCTCGTTTTTTCATTGATTTTACTATGGCAACTGCCATTTTACGGTTTTTTGCTTCCATTTGTGCGATTATTTCTGCTGCTATTTTGGCTTCAATGGGATATTGAGCTGTAGTTTGCTTAACTTCCTTGTGATATTGAACTGTTTTTTGTTTAGCTTCTTCTCCGGTAACAAGGTATTCCACTGATACGCCAAGCGCCTGCGCTATTGCTACAGCAGCCTCCGCCGAAGGCATACAGCCATGCACATTCAAATAACTGTCTATAGTTTGCTTTTTTAGCCCCGATAACCCCGCCAGTTCTTTTACATACATACCTGTAAAGCTTAACTCTTCCTTTAGATTCTCCCTGAAACCCATAATTTATAGTATGAAATTATCCATACTTTTCTCTTGACTATATGACCATATTCATAATATTATTTGATATGATTATTTTCATATTATCAAAAAAAATCATGAAAATTTTATCGAATAAGGAGCTTTTTATGAAATTAACGAAGACCTTTGGATTCGGCATTTTTGCCGTACTTTTCGTGCTGGCGTTTACCGCCTGTCAAAACCCAACCGATATGCCGCCTGAAAAGACAGCACAAACAGGCGCTATAACGGGCAGGGTAACTGTTACCGACACCCAAACGGGCATCGGTGGCATTGCCATTACTCTGGAAAGTTCAGACGGCACTTTTTCTCAATCAGTTCTCTCTGCCAACCGCAGCATTGCCGGCGGTGCAAGGAGTATCAGTGGCTCCCGTGCAATTGCAGGAAATACTACAACGGCTGCCGACGGCAAATTTACTTTAAGCAATGTTCCCGCAGGTAACTACTTTTTATACGCTTCCTCACAGGGCTCTCTGGAAAAAGCGGTACGCGCCAATGTTACGGTAAGGGCAAACCAGACCTTCGACACAGGCATTCTCCCACTTACCCCTGTTGGCAGTATAACAGGAACAATCACCTTTAACAGCGCAAGTGACAATGTGTGGGGTTTTATTGTCAGCGTTTCAGGAACATCGTTAATGGCAATGACAGATACCCAAGGCAGATTTACCATTAGCGGCATTCCCACAGGCGAATACACCATATTGGTTATGAAAGGGCTATTTACCGGATTTTTCTCCGGCAATCCTACGACAAAAGTTAGCGTAACAGGCGGTTCCTCTGTTCCTCTATCCATTGGAAACAGGAATGTTTCCACGGACGAATTGCTAACTGGTAATGTATCTATCAGCGATGACGGCTACTGGATCATCAACGGCGTAAAAACAAATCATAAAGCAGTAGGCGAAGACGGACGGGACGGCGTCGACGGCGTTACGCCAACAATTAGTATCAGCGAAGACGGTTACTGGGTAATCAACGGACAAAAGACCGCCCATAAAGCAAGAGGTGAAAATGGACAGGATGGTATCGACGGTGCCACTCCAACAATCACTATCAGCGAAGATGGTTACTGGATTATCAATGGCGAAACAACTAGTTATAAAGCAATCGGCGAAGATGGACAGAACGGTGTTGACGGTGCCACACCAACAATCACTATTAGCGAAGACGGGTACTGGGTAATCAACGATATAAAAACAAGTTATAAAGCAATAGGCGAAGACGGACAGAACGGCGTTGACGGCGTTACACCGACCATCACTATCAGTGAGGACGGCTACTGGATTATCAATGGCGAAAAAACCGCCCATAAAGCTATAGGTGAGGACGGACGGGACGGCATTGATGGCGTTACGCCAACAATCACTATCAGTGAAGACGGGTACTGGGTATTCAACGGTACAAAAACAAGTTACAAAGCTATCGGTGAAGACGGACATGATGGTGCTACTCCAACAATTGATATTAGTGCGGATGGCTACTGGATCATTAATGGTACACAAACAAGTTATAAAGCAATTGGCGAAGACGGGCAGGACGGTGTTGACGGTATTACACCGACAATCACTATCAGTGCAGACGGCTACTGGATCATTAATGGTACACAAACAAGTTATAAAGCAATCGGTGAAGACGGACAGGACGGCGTTGATGGCGTTACACCAACAATCACTATCAGCGAAGACGGCTACTGGGTATTTAACGGTACAAAGACAAGTTATAAGGCAATAGGTGAAGATGGGCAGGACGGCGTTACACCAACAATTGATATTAGTGCGGACGGTTACTGGATTATCAATGGTACAAAAACAAGTTATAAAGCTATCGGCGAAGACGGACAGGACGGTGTTGATGGCGTTACGCCAACAATCACCATCAGCGGGGATGGTTACTGGGTATTCAATGGCGAAAAGACCGCCTATAAAGCCATTGGGGTAGACGGAAAAGACGGCAATCCCGGTACAATCAATGGTATTCTCACTATCGGTGGAAACGGCAACTGGTTTATTGACGGAAATGACACCGGTGTAAAAGCGCAAGGTGACAAAGGAGACACCGGCGATACCGGAGCTACAGGTCCCAAAGGCGATACCGGTAATACCGGACCAACCGGTCCTCAAGGTAATTGCGGACACTACTTCGGCCAATGGACACAATATAGCCCTGCTACCCTTAGTCAGGATGAAGTTTTAATAAGGTATTGCGAGTACTGCGGTCACTCTGAAACAAGGAAAGGCGCTTTAGCGCACGACCACATTTATATGAACGATTCTACCCCGCTTGCCATAGAAACATGGGTCAACGGAGCTGTCAGTTCGTCCAACAACAATGAAAAGTGGTTCAGGTTTGTAGCAACTTCTAATACGCAATACATTCACATCCAATTTGGCACAATGAACAATATGGATATTGGTCTCTATGATAATAATGGCGGTGCGCTTGGAAGCGTTATAAGGTTTTATGGATACAGTAACAATTATGAAAAAACTACGATAACGGTAACAAGCGGTCAGACATACTATTTAAGGATAACACAAGGTAGTTATAACTCATCAAATTATACTAGTAAAACAGGTACGTTCAATATAGCATTCACTTCCATGGGATTTCTGCCCGGAACGATAACAAGTGCAACTACACTTGCTTCCAACACATGGCATAATGGATATGTTGGTCCATCCAACAACAATGAGCAGTGGTATAAGTTTGTCGCAACTTCGAATACGCAATACATACACGTCCAATTTAGCACAATGACCCAAATGTATATTGGTCTCTATGATAATAATGGCGGTGCGCTTGGAAGCGCTATATCATTATATGGAAACAGTAACACTTATAAAAATACTACTATATTAGTAACAAGCGGTCAGACATACTATTTAAGGGTAACACCAAATACTTATTATGATTATATAGGATATAGTAGCACAGGTACGTTCAATATAGCCCTTAATACATCCAGCACGACGCCTTAAGAAGAGCACATTTTGCCGGCAGGCCAGAGCGGTCTGTCGGCAAAACACTGTGCCGAATATCTTTCCAGCGCATTCCTGGCAATTTCAGGATTTTCCTTTCCACCAAATGGCGCAAAAGTATCTGACACCACTTTTACTATTCATATTAACCAAACAACACTGTTGCTTCCTAACCGCAAAAAAAATAAAATGTTTTCCAACATAGTAAAGCAAAACGCATAGTACGCGCATATATATAGGTATCAAACTTTTTAGGATCGGATAATCATAATGGAACTAGTGAAAGCTGTACGGGTGATTGAGAACTCCGTGACCGAGATGAGCGGAAGCGTGGGCTGCGTTTTTCGAATATTTGACAGACAGAAAAAAAGTGAGAAAATTACAGAGATAGTAAACCACGAAGGAGGAATAGCGATGGCGGCAAGTGCATTATTTAACATTACCGATGACGAAAGAGAATATGCCCGTCTCACCAGCGAACTAAAGTACGAACTCGACCTCCAGAGCGACATGGTTCACGCCAAACGGCAGGGACGATTAGAAGCAAACTTGGAAAATGCCCGAAGGATGAAAACACTGGGTTTTTCAACAGAACAAATACAAGCAGTTACCGGCCTTTCCGTGCAACAAATTCAGGATATTTAGGTAAAAAGGCGGCACGGGAACAAAGCGGGCGTTACCCGGGCACATGCCGCCTATCCAGTTCATTTCGGGTCTCTTTTTATACCCAAATTATAGAATGAGAAGTTGCATTTGTTCAGCGAGAAAATGCAAATTAGCCGATTATTTTGCATTTTGTGTCGATCATCTGAATTCTGTAATATTATTAGGTGAGATGGGTACTATACAAAAGCGCCCGGTAATAATACCTTTACTCACATCAACCAAACAACGCCGCCGCTTTCTTCATGTTCTGTACCACCGGCACCGAGAAGGGGCAGCGTGTTTCACAATCGCCGCAGGAAATACATTCGTGGGCACGATGTTCCATAGCCTTGTAATGGGCTGATATTGAAGGCGGAATATTACTTTCATCTAACATGGCGATGTCCAGATATTTGTTGACATCGGCGATATTGATTTCTGACGGACAGGGAAGGCAGTGATTGCAGTATACGCAGCTCCCTTTCAGGTTTCCCTGAAAATCCCGGATGACGGAACTGTAGTCGCGTTCTTCCTCACTTGCGTTAATATAATTTACGGCTTCTGTCACCTGCTCCTTTGTGGAATAACCGATAAGCGCGCTGACAACTGCAGGCCTCGTTAGCGCATAATGAATACACTGAGTAATCGAAAGCGGCTGTGCATAAGGAGAAAATTGAGGGGACAGCAGCTTGCCCGCACCGAGTGTTTTCATCACCGTGATAGCCGTGCTTTTTTGTTCACAGAGCCGATACAGTGCGGCGCGATCGGGATCGAGTTTCATTTCAAATTTTTCGGCTTTGCCGTCAAGGTAGCTAAGTACATCGGTACTTGCCGGAACCATGTCAAAGGCGGGATTTATGCTGAACATGAGCAGATCAATTAACCCGGTTTCCACCACTTTTCGCGCAATAACAGGGTTATGCGAACTTGCGCCGATTGCGCGGATATGTCCCTTTTTCTTTAACTCCAAAGCGTAGGAGAGGGAATCACCATCAAAAATATCGGTAAAATCTTTTTCCGAATCGATGTAGAATAACATACCGAAATCAATGTAATCGGTGTTAAGGCATCGCAGTAAATTCTCAAAATACTTTTTAATAGTTTTTAAATCCCGGCTTTTGTCATATTGTTCGTTAATGTCGGTGGAGCCAATATGCCCCTGTATGAGCATCTTATCACGAAGGCCTGCCAAAGCCTTGCCGATATTTTGTCTGACCGGCTCTCCCGGCATAAAGATGTCCATCATATTTATTCCATGTTCTATCGCTGTTCTGATAACAGGTTCAACTTCACTGTAGGGTTTGTTATCCAGATGCTCCGTGCCTATGCCGATTACACTTGCGTTCATTCCGGTATTCCCGATGGGCCGGTAAATCATATTTGTATCCATACGGGAATTATGGCAGATTTAATAACCGTGTACTATACACAATTGCAGATATCGGACATTATAAAACCATAGCGGTCAAAAAGACCGCAGGCAGGTTGAATTAAATGCTCAAACCGTATGAATTATTCGAAAATATACTGCTTGATATTGAAAGCGGTATCAAAAACAACATCAACACTTCAATTCTTTCTAAAAAATACAATTTTTCTGAAGGACATTTTCGCAGGTTATTCAGTTTTGCCTTTAAACAATCCATTGCCGCCTACATACGTTCACGCACATTAGCGGCAAGCCTTAACGATATATTAAAAACTGACACCAATATTCTTGAAATTGCCGCTGAATACGGTTTTGAATATGAGCAGTCATATATCCGGGCTTTTAAGCGTGAATACGGTATAACTCCCGGCGATTTACGCAAAACAGGACAGATTATAAAGATTACACCGATACTCCATCTTTCCGATGAAAACAAGTTAGGTGAAAGCGTTATCTTTGGACCCGATATTGTAATGGTTCCAAGATTTCATATTATAGGCAAATCCTATCAAATACCGTTTGAAAATTCTATGGAAAAGGCCCTGCAGTTGGCGAAACAATTCTGGGAGATTGAACGCAGGCAGATAGAAGGCACGGTAAATCAATATGTATATTTCGGCTTAATCCGTAATATGAATCAGAAGAAAAAGCCTGCGGAATATATTCCCTCGGTACAGGCTGAAAATATAAAAAACATACCGCAAGGGTTTAGCGGCATTACATTAGAGACTTCAATGTACGCCAGATTCCGGTATATAGGACAGCATCATTATTATGACATTGACAAAAATATTTCGTCCATGATGGATAACGCTGTTATAAATTTTGCTCAAAATGAAAATTCAAAATATAAATTGTCTGATGATAAAACCTACTTTGAGATGTTAGACACAAGGCTTTACGACGGAACATATTGTCAAATTGAATTCTATGTTCCGGTCTCTGAAAAACAGTAAAAATGATCAAAAATGTTCATTGCACTCTGAGAAAAAGTGAATTTTTAACGAAATACTTTCAAAATGATCGGAAATGTTAACTCTTATTTTTCAATTCTGATATTTTTAGATTGTACGTTGAGAGCAGGGATCATAATAAAAAAAGGCTGACTTGAAAGGGTCAGCCATTATCAGCTAGCGCCCTGCTCTCTCTTATTTTTTTAAGGAGACATTCTATGAAAAACTTCGATTTTAACGGCAGGATTAATAACAGCGTTACTCTAAACCAAGACACGGTAAATTTAATAAAAAAAGCAGTCAAAGGGAAAAAATATATCAAACTCAACATTGGCATTATGGCCGGCGGGCAGACAATAATTAAAACATTCGGCGAAAACGGAGAGATTGATTATGAAAATAATGTATATGAGATTGGCTCAATAACAAAAACATTTACGGCTTCACTCATGGCAAAATATATCTCTCAAGATCAAATGCGGCTGAATGATCCTATAAATAAATATATCCCGGGTCTTGATCCGGATAAATATTATCCTTCATTGCAAAGGATTGCCACGCATACAGCGGGATATTCCGCAATATATCCGCTTAGCAATTGGGAGTTTGCTGGACTCGGCAAAGATTTGCTTTTTGGGAAGGGAAAAACACAACAGGAAAATCCCTTTAATATGGACTTCAATAAAATGCTGGAGCTTATTCAAAAAAGTAAATTAAAAGACAGGGATTATAAATGGAAATATTCCAATTTCGGAATATCTTTGCTTGGATATGCGATAGGATCAGTTTCCGGATGCGGGTATTGGGATACAATGACGGACTTTTTAGCAAACGATCTTGAATTGAAAAATACATATTTAGGCACAGTAAGCAACAAAAATCTAAAAGGTTTTAACTCAAAAAATGAAGACTGCGGAAATTGGCAATGGGATAAAGACGGAACCTCCGTTTCGTGCGGAGGATTAAGTTCTACCGCGGAAGATTTACTTGCTTACGCCAGAGCAAATATGTATGAAGAAAAAAATTATCTTGCGCTTTGCCACAAAAAATATGCGTCTGCTTCCAAAAAAAATGATATGGGGCTTGCATGGGGATTAGATAAAAAGAATAACAATATTATGGATCATCAAGGGGGCACAGGATGTTTTAGTTCCACCCTTGTAATTGATAAAGAGAAAAAAACAGCTGTCGTTCTTTTGTCGAATTATCGACTTGCCGGTTTAGAAGTTAAAATAGGAACTTCAATATTAGATGATATCACTTTTGCGCAGTAGCCTCTTAATAATTTTTCCCCTATACTAACCCTATGCCGCAGAAATTATACGATATTGAAGAACAGCTAAAACGGGCGTTGCTTGTCAGCCTTGGCAAAGAAAAAGATTCGGGTAAAGAACTGTGCGGTCTTGCCGAAACTTTGGAACTGGATATCGCTTCTCATGAAATTATCAATGTGAGGGAACGTCAGCCCAAATTTGGCATGGGGACTGGGAAGGCCGCTGAGTTAGCTGAAAAAGCCTCCGCCCTGCACGCCGACTGCATTGTGTTTGACTGGGATGTCTCCCCTTCGCAGCAGCGCAA
>JAIRUC010000097.1 GCA_031254615.1 Treponema sp.
AGAAAATTCTTCGTCGGTTAAATCGTGAATAAACAGTTTCAAGAATGTACCTCCTGTTATATGTTATAGTTGTATACCTAACCCAAGCAGAAAGGCGTTATACATTGCAAACTTGGCCCTAAAAATAAAATCACTGCGATATGCTGCCACAATACTGACATATTTTGAAAAATCATATTCAAATCCCAAATGGGTATACAATCCAAATGGGTTTTCTCCTGTTTGAACAAGATTTATATATCCAACACTTCCAATTCCCATGTTAAAATATTTAAACAGCACCTGCTCGATCATTATTCCGGCGCACAAATACGACACCTGATCATTTTTTGGAAGAAATAAATGATTAACAATTATGCCGTAACGCTGGAATTCATTAGCGGGAAGATGCAGTTTCAGTCCGTAATTAACAGCCAATCCTTTGACATCACCGGCGGAAAAATAACCGACGCCGCTGTCCGGGCGAATTAATACGCTCTGCCCGTAAGAAAATGATATTATCGCAAATAACAATACCAGCGCAATAACAACTTTTTTCATATTACGCCTAACGGCTTCACCCTGCCCATGTTGACAATCAGTTTTGTTGAACTGTTGTTTACAGGCGCTTTCAATTTGTTAAAACCGCTTGGCGCTCCCCTAAGGCTGTAATTAGTTTTACCGACATGCTCTGTGGGTATCCCGAAAATAGTGGAATTGAGTTTTCCGTCGCCGTTTTTATCCTGAAATGACGAAACTACATATTCACCTTCGGGCAATTCCACAGAATAGGTTAAAGTTGTATTAATTGGCTCTAAAATAAATGAGATAAAGGGAATTTCATCCTTGTAATCCCTTTCATTTGAATATACAGCCACATACACCAAACCGACGTCAACAGTTACATCGTTAATTTCTATAACCGCTTGGATATTATCCGCGAAACAATTTCCAACAACCCAGAATAAAACACAAAGAACCAATATTTTCTTTTGCATAACACTCCCCGCTTAACTTTGCTGTTTTAAGTGTAAGGAGCGGTTTATATTTTGAAAACAGAAAAGTCCCCAAGATGCAAAAAAACGATACTAAGATGCAGTTTTGGAGTTCTTCTCTTTGCGTTTTTTCAGTAATTCGTTTATTTCGTATGTGTCTTTTCGGAGTTTATTCATGGAGATTATTATGGTAAATATGTAAATCACCACAGCCATAACAGCAAGAACCCAAACCTTTATTGCGCCGTACCAGTCAAAAACCGCGCCGGATATAACAAGAACGGCAATTATATAACTGATATCCAGTAAATATTCCACAATAACATAGCGGCATTCAAATTTACGCGTCAAAAGAAGCCCAAGGTTAATCACAATATTTGCCCCGAATATTTGAAAAACAGTAGGAACGGTGATTTTGTCTATATCAAATATTACAAAAAATGCCGCCAGAATAACTAACGTAGCGCCGGTGGTAAACATTATATTCACTACAGTTTTTCTCATTTTACTTTTCCTCTTGTAACAACTGCTTTATATCAGCAAGATATTTTCGCGTAACATACAAACATTTTCCGTTTGATAATACGGCATCCAGATGACTGTTTGTCAGGGGCGTTATTTTTTCCAGTTTATTGATATTTATAACGCAGTACTTGCTGATTTGGACAAAACCACTGCCTGCCAATTTTTCATAAAGCTGATACAGGCGTCCTTTAACCTGATAGTTTTCGCTCTCACAAAAAACAACTGTCTTTTTATCAACGCTTTCGATATAGTAAATATCGGAAACATTTACCATTTTTACGCTGTCATCTGAATAACATTCTATCTGCGTACCGGCCGATTTAACAAGTGCGACAATACGCTCCACGGTTTTATTCATTGCCGGATATGAAACTAACACTTCAATATCTTTTTGCGCGGTATTCTGTTTCAGTTTTACCAGCATACTTTTCCCCTGAAATGCGTCAGCGCAATTTTATCGGTCTCTTTTTACAAGCTCCCTGTTCACCTCTTCAAGCCGTTTGCCAAGAGCCGCGATTGTCCGCTCCAGCCTTGCCTTCTCTTTTTCCAATTTTGCTTTTGGGTCTTCGTCCTTTTCCTTATCTTTGTCGCGAACCTGAATCTTCACCGTATCCGGGCTTTTTCCTTTGATGAGCGCTTTTTCCGCGGCCTCACGAGTTTCACTGCCGCGAATCCCGGCGAGAAAACGCATGTTGTCAGCGCCCACTTCCGGAGCGATGTCGTACTCAAACATTTTAATTGCCATGTTCGCGGCGGTCCGCGGAATACGCAGCATACGGTCAACATAGTCTTCAAAGCGCACGCCGATTCCTGTGCAAAGATCATGGGCTTTAAGAAGATGCTTCCCCATTTCTTTTACAAGCGCGCCGTTATTCGCAAGATACTTGGTGCGGATAACTTCCGTAAGTTTTAGAAGTTCCGGTGAAACCGAAAAAACATCATTGTAGATTTTTTTCGCTTCCGCTTTTTCCAGCAGAGCATGAAATATCGCCCAAAACTCTGAATTGTGCGCCCGTGCGGAGAGCTTGCCGCCGCGCGAACACGCGTGCAAATGGTGCGCGTATTCGTGAATTGCAGTGTAGAGTAACAAATTCTGCCCCGCTTCATCCGCCGGAAAATTTCTGTTGTGAATAATTATTTCCCTTGTTTCCACTTTGTAAAGACCGTTTACCTTTTTGCTCTTTTTGCCGGAAAACACAAGCGAAAACTCAAGCGGCGCGTCTTCGATTTTTAACAGTTTCTCTTTTACTTTGTCCTGATTCATATAAACTCCTCAATTTTTCCCATAACAAGCGCCGCGGCCGCAGCGCAGGCTGTCTCCGTACGCAGTGCGCGGTTTCCCATGGAAAGCCGCAAAAAACCTGATTGTTCAAACAGTTCCCTCTCCCTGTCCGACCATCCCCTCTCCGGGCCAATGGCAAGCACGGCGGACTGGTTTGTATTCCCAATATTAAAAATCGAACCTTCGGGACGAACATTGTCCATAGCGGCCAGAAGCGGGCTGTACCTGCCGCCGTCTTTTTTCCAGGGGCTCTGCCTTAACCATTTATCCAAAGAGTCATAAACCGCGAGTACGGGAATACTGGTATCGCGCGCCTGAACCGCGCCTTCAACAAGCGCCGCGTGAGCGCCGCCGTCATCAATAAGTTTTGTGTCGCGGTAGCTTTTTTCGCCCAACTCGGTTCCGACAAGATCAATTGCCGATACCCCAATATTGGAAAGGTCCCTAAGCAGACGCCGTATCTGGATTGGGCGGACAAAACCAACAGCCACCCGCAAAGGCAGACGGGGCGCAGGCGGTTCGTTTGCGTTTACAGTAATAAAAATTGAGCCGTCAAAATTGATTTTTTCAATCCTGCCCGTTCCCCTCATTCCGCCCAAAATACCGGCGTCAAAGACATCGCCTGCCTTCTTATGCAGTACCTTGATAAGGTGAATTGTCCTTTCATCCCGCCGTGAAAGATTACGGCCAAGTTCATGCTCTTCCAATAAAATAATATTCACCAGAACAGTATAGCATAAAAACAAAAAAATAATTATTGACTATAAAGTAAAAAAAATGCTTAATTAACATAATGCTGAACAAAAAATCCGGCTACAAATTAATGCTCTTAATCTCTCTTGCCTTCCTTGTATCCTGTGCCACCAGCCCGGCCGCATACAGGGAAATTGATCTTGCGGTCAACAACAGCAATTTTGAGACAGCGTTAGAGGCAATTGCCGCAGGACAGGAATCTTCCAGGCCCATCTATTCCGAAAAAAATGCCATCATGCTTTTTCTGGACAAGGGGCTTCTTGAACATTATGCGGGGGATTACAGGAATTCATCACAGTCATTACAGGAAGCGGAACGTTTAATTGAAGAGGCGTACACTAAAAGTATTACGGCAGGTTTTTTATCGTATATCCTCAATGACAATACAAAGGAATACCCCGGTGAAGATTTTGAGGACATCTATATCAATATTTTTAATGCGCTTAACTATTATAAAAGGGGCGACATAAACGGAGCGCTTGTAGAAATCCGCAAGCTGAGCACAGCCAACGGAAAACTGGATATGCTTGCCAGAAAATACGAATATAAAGATCCAAATTCCGGCGACACTCTGGAGGAGCTTGTACAAAAAGAAGCCAGAGGCGCCGAACTGCCAAAAGGAAAAAATATAGAATTTAACAATTCGGCGCTTGCCCGTTATCTGGCCGCACTTTTCTATCTTGCCGACGGTAAAACCGACAGCGCTCGCATAGAGTTTGAGCAGCTTCAAAGGGCGTTTCTTACCAATAAAAGTGTTTATCAGAATCCGCTCCCAAAAACTGTTGAACAAGTACGCAATGTTCCGCAGGGAAAAGCACTGCTTAACATAATCAGTTTTTCAGGCTTGTCTCCGATAAAGGAAGAAGAACAAATTACGTATTATTATCCTTTTTTTAACAATTCCAGTCTGCTTTCGGCAAATTTCAAACTTCCGAAAATGGTGGAAAGACCAAGCAGAATTAACCGTATTGAGGTTGTAATAGACGGAAATAAAAAAATCGATCTTGAACTTTTGGAAAATATCAGCGCGGTAGTTGAAGAGACATTCGCCATCCGTTACGCGAACATTGTAACGAAAACATATATCCGTACATTGCTAAAATATTTAACAGCGGATATTGCTGCGGTGGAAATCGGCAAAAAGCAGGGAGCTCTTGCGGGGCTGGCAGTCGCTATAGCTGCGAGGAAAGCGTTTGAAGCGACCGAAAGCGCCGATATCAGAATGTCCCGTTATTTACCCGGTAAAGCGTATATCGGCGGAATTGTCCTGGAACCCGGAACATATAACGTCACTGTTAATTTTTGTGCCGGAAGCGCGGTTATTTCCAGCGTAAAACACAACGATGTTATTGTACGGGAAAAAGGGCTTAACCTTATTGACGCTGTAAGCTTAAAGTAATTAAAATAAATCTGAGGAGGAAAATTTATGAAAAAAACAGTGTTCTTAGTTTCAATTATTATTTTATTGTTGGCGGGGTGCGCGTCCGCAACTAAAGTAACAAGGATCGATTCCAATACGCAGACCGATTTAAGCGGATACTGGAACGACAAAGACGTCAGGATTGTATGCGAATCGCTTATCAATGACTGCCTCTTAAGCCCAAGGGTTAATCAGACGTTAAGGGCAATGGGTAACAAAACGCCGACGGTAATAGTCGGAAGTTTCAGGAATGAGAGCAGTGAACATATTGACACGGCGATCATTACGTCCATTATGGAAACGACAATTTTTAACACCGGAAGAATGGACTTCGTAGCAGGAGGGGCTGCAAGAGAAGCGCTTCGTGCGGAACGGCAGGATCAGCAGGGGAACGCCAGCGAAGAGACCGCCGCCGCTCTTGCAAAAGAAACCGGCGCGGATTTTATGCTGATAGGAACGGTAAGGACAATTGTTGACAAGGCGGGTAATAAGTCTGTCAGGACGTATTTTGTTAATGCCGAAATGACCAGTATCGAAACCAATCAACGAATGTGGATGGGGCAAAACACCGAAATTAAGAAAGAGATTGTAAGGCCAAAAAACAAACTGTAATTTATAATTGGCCGGGTATATCCCCGGTCAATTCATAAAAAACATCGTATTCATCACGTAAAGTACCGATTTTTTTAACATTTAAATTTGTCGATTCTCTTATAACATCTGTAATGAGCGCCCGCGTGTTAAAGCGGGCGTTCTTTGACGCAAGAATTTTTGCCCTTCCAACCGGCCGGCCGTTTACGGTAAATCCCGTTTCCGGCGACCATGAAAAAGTGCATTTACCCGCGTCTATTCCGAAACGCCATGAGTTTTTATCGCTGTCCAACAGTTGTTTTACCATTGTATACGCTTTGGCTATAGGATCGCTTATATAATCAAGAGGCGAACCAAAGCAGATTATAACAGTATCACCATGGAAACCGGCAATAACAGCGCCTGCTTTAAAAACAATTTTTTTCACCGTTTCATAATAATTTTTTTGCGCCCTGCCCGCTTCTCCGCTCTTTTCGTAATCTTCCCTGTTAAGCAAATTAAAATCCCTTATAACAATTATGGCTGCACTTGTAACGGAAGTTTCATAAATGTTTGGCTTGCCCCGGCTGATTAACTCGCGCAAAACATTACGGGATACTGCCGCGCCGTAAGCCGCGCGGAAACGCCGTGCCCTGCGTCTTAATGTTGCGCGTTTACAAAAGAAAACAACCAGCGTTCCGGAAAGGGACGATATAAAAACAATAGCAGGCTCTATCCAGTAAGCGTTATATATAAAATATCCGCCAAACACAAAAGCGGCAAACGCACTTAGAATAAAACCTATGAACAACAACAAGACAGGGCGCATCCTGAAAATTATCAACAAAATAAAAAACGCCGCTCCGATTGTAAAATACAGCGTATAAAGATAATACGCGGGCTTTATGTGGCTTCCTGTAATAAGCGCGTTTGCAAGAAGGGCGGAATAAGCGGTATTATCCTGCGGACCCATTATGCAAATAGAAGAATAAAGTTCGTTAGTCAACAGTTGATGAACACGAAGCAGATCCTTGTGATTTTCACGCATTGCGGCAAAGGCGCGGATAATTTCATCGCGCATATTTACAAGTTTGGAAATACCCTCTTGTTTCAATGTATCTTCACCGGCGATAAGTTCTTCGTATCCGCTGACAATTAGCGTTTCTGCGGCGCCATAAAGAAAGTTCTCCAGGTTTTTAAAATAACTATCGCGCGCCTGCAGCCACGCGATACGCTTTTCATTGTCCGGCGCTTTTAACAGTTCTTCCCGAAGCGTTAGCGCATAATCTTCAAGAAGAAGAGGCGATTGTTCCGGCAGAGTATGGGAAAACGCCCCAAGATCGTCCGCCTCTTTCATAACACGGCGCATGGAACGGCACGCTTCTTCATATTCACGGAAGAGCGAAATGTCTATTCTGCGAAAGCCGCCCTGTCCCGGTGTTATAATGTTTCCGTCCCTATCAAGCAGAATTTCCGTTTCATTATTGCTGTAATCCAAAAGCACAAGCACTCTTCCGAATTCTGTATAGTCAATACGGGATACGGCAAAACGCTGCTTCAAACTGCTGTACACAGGATGTTCCCAAGATGACTCAATTTCTACCGGCCTTACCCGCCTGAGTTTTCCGTCCCAGTCAAATACCGGCTTTGTTTCAACTTCCAGATAATTCCCAAAAACCGCGGCGGAGCGCAGCAAATCTTCGTCCCTGTCAATCAACACCGAAAGCAGCCGTTCCCTGCTCTGCTCATTCAATTCGACCAGCCTGTTTACATAGGTGGGCGCCTGCGCCGGATGAACCGAACCTGTACGGATCGCCTCAAACAAGTTGCGAATATTACTTCCAAGAAGGGCGTATTCATCATAGAACTGCCTGCGGATTTCGGATTCTGTTCCCGTAACGGGGGATGTCCCTAAAACCCTTGCCGTCAGAAACAAATTTGAGGCTT
>JAIRUC010000281.1 GCA_031254615.1 Treponema sp.
CCGGTAATAACGGTTTTCTTTGTGGGTTTAATACCGACAATTTCAACTTCTTCGTTAAGTTTAAGAATACCGCGTTCTACCTTTCCCGTAACGACAGTGCCGCGTCCCTGAATGGTGAACACGTCTTCGATCGGCATAATGAAAGGTTTGTCGGAATCGCGCTGTGGATCGGGGAAGTACGCATCCATCGCGGCAAGAAGTTCGTCGACGCTCTTTGTAGCTTCGGCATTGTCGGGCTCGGACATCGCTTTAAACGCTGAACCTTTGATGATAGGAATTTCATCGCCGGGGAAACCGTTCGCTTTAAGAACATCCCTGACTTCTTCTTCGACCAGTTCCAAAAGTTCCGGATCGTCAACAAGGTCTACCTTATTGAGGTAAACGATCATGTTGGGGACGCCTACCTGACGGGCGAGAATGATGTGCTCGCGAGTCTGAGGCATGACCGAGTCGGGCGCTGATACGACCAAAATCGCTCCGTCCATCTGGGCGGCGCCGGTGATCATGTTTTTGATATAGTCGGCGTGTCCGGGACAGTCGATGTGCGCGTAATGGCGCTTGTCCGACTGATACTCAAGATGGCGCGTGTTAATTGTAATACCGCGCGCTTTTTCTTCCGGAGCATTGTCGATATCGTCATAATTCATTACCTTGTCACCAAATTTTTTGGCGCAATGCATGGTAATAGCCGCAGAAAGAGTGGTCTTACCGTGATCGACGTGACCAATCGTTCCAACATTCATGTGGATTTTTGTTCTATTAAATTTATCCTTTGCCATTTTTGTCCTCCTTAATGGACACTAAAATACTTGCAAACAATTAATCACATCCGGGCGCTCAACCAACGGTTACGCAACACGGACAGAAAAACACCAAAAAACTATTGAGAGGGGAGAAACGATCCAACGGAAAATCAGCTAACGCAGTGCGCCACGCAAATTCAATCCACAACCGTTCCACCTGTCTCATCTTTGCGGTTTAACCCGCGCTGATGATCGGTTTGGAAACCTGTTCACCATCTATAATGAGCCAAAGCTTTATTCGCCTCCGCCATTTTATGCGTATCTTCCTTCTTTTTGAAGGCAGTACCGGTATTATTATACGCATCCAGGAGCTCCGCCGCAAGACGGTCTCCCATGCCTTTTCCCGAACGTGAACGGGCGGCGGTGATAATCCACCTCATGCCAAGCGCCTCGCGCCTGATTTCCCGAATCTCGACAGGAACCTGATAAGTCGCGCCGCCTACGCGCCGGGACTTAACTTCGATTACCGGTTTTACATTATCTAATGCTTTTAAAAAAACTTCAAGGGGTTCTTTATCGGTTTTTTCGCGGAGAGTGTCAAGGGCATCGTGGATGACACGCAGGCCGAGCGAGCGCTTTCCGTCCCACATCATCCTGTTTACAAACTTGGAGATTACAACGCTGTTGTACTTTGGATCCGGCAGGATTCCACGGTCAATTGTCTTTTTCTTTCTTCCCATAATACACCTACGCCTTAGGCCGTTTTGCGCCGTATTTTGACCGGCTGCGCTTGCGATCGTTAACACCCAATGTATCTTTGGCGCCCCTGACAATATGGTAGCGTACGCCGGGGAGGTCTTTTACACGTCCGCCCCTGACCAAAACAACAGAGTGTTCCTGCAAATTATGCCCGATTCCAGGGATATAGGCGGTAACTTCCGTGCCGTGGGAAAGGCGTACACGGGCTACTTTCCGAAGGGCCGAATTAGGCTTTTTGGGCGTTACAGTCATAACACGGGTACAAACCCCCCGCTTTTGAGGGCAGGACTGCAAAGCCGGAGATTTCGTCTTGGTTGTTACCTGTTTACGGCCAAAACGAACCAACTGGTTAATAGTAGGCATTCAGTAAAACTCCTTAAAATCCAGCATATCCAAAAAGTCAACTTTATGGAATAGCCTTACGGGACCTCCTACGACCCCACGCACAAATTTGCTCCCTTGTAAAGACAAGAGGCTGGCTTAAAATCTAGCAAAAATGAAAAAAAAGGTCAAGAGGTTTTTGGATTTTTTTTATCTTTTTTTTTGAGGGTTATAGTGCCTGTAAAACAGCCGTTTTAACCCTTATTTTTGGAGAATTTTTCCATGTGGTAAGCCCCATATTTTCCTTATAAATATCGTCGTCCAGCCATGAATAGACCCATATTGTCCATTCACCTGGAGCCGCATAAGCCTCGAAAGTTTTTGTGCCCTTATTGTTGAAGACTAATGTTTCTGTCTTTCGCGTAAGTGTAATTTCATGTTCAAGCCTTGAATGTGTCTCAGTGTCCGCCGGATTATATAAACCGAGCGCCGCACGCCCCCCGCCGGAAAATGAAATAACAATTTTCGCAAAATCGCCCTGCCAGTCGCTGAAACAGCCGGACAGTAGCAATACAATAAACATAAAAAGAAGTGATATTTTGACAGAAAAAATTTTATTTAATGTCATAATAGTTATTTTTTCCCCCTATAACATTTTTTGGCGGATTGTGTTAACCGATAAACCAAAAGAGAAAATGCTTGACGCGAAATAAACAAATAACGATTAGCAGCTAACATTAAAAAAAAGAAAACTTAAAACATTAACCAATACTGACTTCAGGACAATAAGGGAATAACTATCTCTTTATGATTTTTTATGCGGAGATCGTGATTTATTACGCAGATTATTTTTTTATTTCCAAAAACTTAAAAATACTCTTTTTTGCCAAATCCCAAAATGTTTCCATGAACTTTGGATAGGTTGTTCCGGCGGACTTTACTTGCCCTTGCAACCAATAAAACAGGACTTCATGGCGAATTAAGTATATCCCCAAATTCTCCTATCATATAAAGCGGTATGGAATATAGGTCATCTGTTTTGCCAAAATTATTGAGCGTAGTGCGGACAGTATAAATGGGATTGTAAAGACTCCTGTACACATTGAGGCTTTTGGACTTTTTGTGAATTCCCGATTTAACTTCAATAGGGACAATCTTGTTACGCCATTGCACGATAAAATCGATCTCTGCCTCTCCTTTCTCCCTGCCCCAGTAATAAGGTGAGAAACCTGCGGCTTTAAGTTCCTGCATTACAAATTGCTCTGTCATAGCGCCGTTAAACATTCCCAAAAGCTCATCATTGGATTCAAGCAATGCGGTTATATCAAGTTCTGATTTTGCGCCGAAAAGCCCGATATCAAGCATAAATAGCTTAAAAACCCCTTCTTCCGCATAACTTGACAAGGGCAGTTTATTTTCCTGTGTACGG
>JAIRUC010000108.1 GCA_031254615.1 Treponema sp.
TCTATTTCGTCATTCATATATTTATTGTATCCACAATATAATTAAAAATCAAGGAATATACGCCGAATTACTAACATTAAGGATGTTAAATAAGGTTGTTCCAAACATTCAAATAATTGTAATATTATTGGTTTTACTTATAAGTTTAGTTTAACACCGCCCGAATCCGCCGCACTCCTGCGGAAGAAGACTGTTCCTTTTGAATGGTAAATTTTCCCAACCCGCCGGTTTTTTCAACATGGGGCCCGCCGCAGACTTCTTTTGAAAAAAAGTCGGTTGTCGAATTGCCGATTGTAAAAACTTTTACCACAGATTCGTATTTTTCCCCGAACAGAGCGATTGCGCCTGAGGCTTTCGCTTCATCTAAACTCATGGTTTCCATAAAAACCGGTAAGTCCTTTTCAATTTGAGCGTTGACAATATCCGTAACTTCTTTTATCTGCTGGGCTGTCATTGGCGCGTCGTGGGCAAAGTCGAAACGCAGGCGTTCGGCGGTGATATTACTGCCTTTTTGGGCGACATGCTCGCCAAGCACTGTCCTTAACGCCTTGTGCAGAAGGTGTGTGGCGGTGTGGTACTTTACCGCCATCTCGCCCTGATCCCCAAGTCCGCCCTTGAAAGAGCCGCCCTGTGAACGCGACAACTCCTGATGTTTCTGAAACGCTTCGTCAAATTCTTCCTTGTTTACTTTCATTCCCTGCTCGGCGGCAAGTTCTTCCGTTAGTTCAATGGGGAAGCCGTAAGTGTCGTAAAGTTTGAAGGCAAGGCGTCCCGACATTATTTTGCGGGGGTCTTTTAACAAATTAGGCAGGAGCTTTTCAAATTCATGTTCGCCCTTCTGCAGGGTTTCCATGAATTTTGCCTCTTCTTTTTCAAGTTCGCCGATTATAAAAGCGCGGTTTTGTTCAAGCTCAGGATATGTGCCGCTGTACTGTTTTACCACAACATCCGCAATGGGGGAGAGTTTTATTCCTTCCGGCGCAAGTTTGCGTCCGTGGCGTACGGCGCGGCGTATCAGGCGGCGCAGAACGTATCCCGCGCCGACATTGGAAGGAGTTACTGCTTTTGGATCGCCAAGAATAAATGCCGCAGAGCGCACATGATCCGCAATAATCCTTATGGAAAAATCTTTTTCGCTGTCCTGTCCGTATTTCCCGCCAAAGGCTGATTCAATCGAGTTTATCACCGGCGTGAAAATTTCGGTTTGGTAAACGCTGGATTTTCCGTTAAGGACAGTAATTGTCCGTTCTATGCCCATTCCCGTATCCACGCATTTTCTGGACAGCGGTTCATACGAACCTGCGGCATTTTTGTTGTACTGCATAAAAACATCGTTCCAGATTTCCATCCACTTTCCGCAGGAACAGCCGGGTTTGCAATCTGGTCCGCAGAGCTCGTCCCCAACATAGTAGAACATTTCGGTATCCGGGCCGCACGGGCCGGTAGTGCCTGCGGGTCCCCACCAGTTGTCTTCACGCGGCAGGTATGCAATGCGGCTAATACCGAGTTTTTTCCAGACGCCTGCGGATTCCTCGTCGCGGGCGACTTCTCCCTCGCCTTCAAAAACAGTTACTCCCAGCTTTTCAACAGGGATATTCAGCCACTGCGGAGATGTTAAAAACTCAAAACTCATTTGGATCGCTTCTTCTTTAAAATAATCCCCAAGCGACCAGTTGCCCAGCATTTCAAAAAAAGTCAGGTGGCTGGAGTCCCCCACACAGTCAATATCACCCGTGCGGATACATTTTTGGTAATCCGTAAGCCGTGAGCCCGCCGGATGTTCCTGCCCCAAAAGATAGGGAACCAGCGGATGCATTCCCGCAGTGGTAAAAAGAACTGTAGGATCGTTTTCCGGCAAAAGGGATTTCCCCTGAATTTGGGCGTGTCCTTTGGAAACAAAAAAATTGATATATTTGGTACGCAATTCATCCGCTGTCATGCGGGTATTCTAGCAAAAAGAGTAGGGAGTGGGTAGTGGGGAGTAGGGGATAGTTAACAGTTAGCAGGGAAATGAGCAATGAGCAATGAGAAATGAGCAATGGGGGGAGTTAGCAGTGAACAGGGAACAGTTAGCGGGGGGAGATGGGAGTAAGCGAAGCATTTTGGTAACCATACGCTCGCAAACAACAACACTGTTAACTATTAACTGATAACTGATAACTGTTTCCGTCTTGCTAAAAACATTAAAATACCATAAAATATAAATAGGTTGTTTTGAATCTTTTGTAAGGGGATAAAATGGCAGAAGACTTGATGGACAAAGTTTTTTCTTTCTTTTCCGGCGACGGGATGAGCGATGAAAAGCAAAAAATGCTGAAACAAATAGCAAAAGAATTGAGCCATTGTAAATATGCCAAGTTTTTCCGGCTCAGAACAGAAGAAGCCGATCCTTCATTTTTTTCGTTCTTATTTTCTATGTATAGGTTGACTTATCCCATTAAAAAATTTTTTCTGGACAATAAAAAAGTAAACCTTCTTAAACATTTTATAATCGAATCATGCTTTGATATCAATATTAAAGAAACAATAGACAGGCTTGATTATGCTGCACTTGACGACAAGGCGAAAACCATGCCCGGTGAACAGCTTATTGATGAAATACAGACAGATATTAACACCCTTTTAACTCAATTTGATCAGAACAAGATTTATACCGCTAACCGCCGTTATGAAATGGCGGCGACCCTTGCCCAGTTTGTGACCTATAATTTTTACGGTTTTTTCAAAAAATTCGACCCTCATTTTTCCGACGGCAGTTTCCTTGTTGAGCCAAGATTTCCGGCGGCTAAACTTATTTTAATAATAAACGAGATGGAAACATTTCTTACGGTAACACAGCCGTTGAAGCCCGAAGATGACTGGGCCGGTCTTTTGAATATCATGAGAATGTGCGAGGGTCAGGAACTGGTTAATATTGAACAGTTTATTACGATGATTACGATGATTAGGGAAATACACTCAACCAAGGTAGTTGAGTTGATGGTTCAGTATACCCTTAGAAATCCTGTATGGCAGTGGAAGCACGTCGCGTTTCACGAAAGTATCGGCGAAGAGTGGCTGGAAGAAAAAAAGGCCGAAGCCAACAGCTATGTTCAAAGACTTAACGATGAAAAGAAAACCGGGCAGATTAACGCTCTTACAAAACAAATTTTTGAAGCTACAGACCTTGTCAGGCTGGAAAATTACACAGTGCAGTTTAGCGAGCAGTACCGGAAAAGAAATCTTGAATTTTATGCCTATGCCGAAGGCCTTAATTATCTAAAAGCCTTCCTTGATGATTATGTAACAAAAGAAATAAAAGAACTGTGCGATATCCTTATAATCCGCGGACAATGGACTAACAGCGCGCTGTCAAGGGAAATGAGCGAGGCTCTGCACGGGCTGTTGGAAATCACAGAGCCCATTCTTACAATGGACGAAGCTCTTTCCGAAGACGGCTCGGACGGCTCCCGCCTGCGGACTTCTATGCTCAGGGTAGACCGCGACCCGACTCAAGGGAGGTATGTAAACAGTATAGTCAGCAAAAATAATGACATAGCTCTTGATATTATTAACCACGCTGCTCAGGATTTAATCATTATAGGGAAGCACATGAAAAGCCTTATTGAAGATGTGCAGAAAAAACACCCGGAATTGCTTATTAACTGGAGGGAATTGACCATGGTTTCCAAGGACCCGCTACCCCAAAGGATGGTAAACGATTTTAAAAGGATAAACTATTTTATCCAATTAATGCACCTGTGTACGCAATAAATTTTTAATTACCCCCTTTTTAAAAAACTATAAATAGTGTATAATAAATCCTGTGGTTTTTTATTAAAAATATAAAAGGCTTATAAAAAACCGGAACTATTTTAGGCAAAAAGAGGAAGTTATGGATATTCAGGTTCAGGAACTTATTGACAAGATAAAAAAAGACGGGATTGAGACTGCTTCACAGGAAGCCGAGAAAATCAAAAAAGACGCAGAGGCAGAAGCCCGCCGTATCGTCGACGCCGCCAAAAAGGAAGCGCTCGATATCATCAGCCAAGGCAAACAGGATGCCGAACGCTCCGAAAAAGCTGGAGTAGCCGCGCTGGAACAGGCTTCCCGTAATTTGGTTCTGGCTTTTAAGGACGAAATTCAGGCGTTACTGGATAAACTTATAGGCGATCACGTCGCTTCAAACTACAAAGACGATGTTCTTAAAGCGGCGCTGCCGGAGATTCTTAAAACATGGGCGGCTAAAGGCTCTGACGATCTTTCGGTAATTTTGCCGGAAGGCGAATTGTCCAAACTTCAATCTTTCTTCAGCGAAAAACTTACAGGCGAACTTTGGAAAGGTGTAGAGCTTAAATCCAGCCGCAAGTTAACTTCCGGCTTCCATATTTCAAACAAGCAAGGTTCGGTTTATTATGATTTTTCCGCGGAGGCGGTAGCCGGTCTTCTTTCGTCCTACTTGAATCCAAAACTTGCGGAAATCCTGAAAACTTCGTCGAAAGGAATTTAAGGTGGCATCATACTATTACCTGATGGCGCAGCTTCCCTTTCTCATTTATGAACAAAAGCCGCCCATGTCTTCCGACGCTTTCAAGGCGTTAGCTGAAACTCAGTTAAGCGAAGAAGACGCAGCCCTTATGACGCATCTTTCGCTTGACCCGGACCCGGACAACAAAGCACTTCCGTCTTACGCCGAGCTTGCCCCTTCCACAGGCTGCGAATTTATCGACAACTGGCGCGAATGGGAACGCTCTTTAAGATTGAATCTAGCGAAGGATCGCGCGGTAAAACTAAAAAGGGACAGCCTTTCCGCGCAAGAGCCGCCTTTTTATCCTGTGGACGCGGTCGCCGCGGCGTTAAAATCAACTAACAGTGAGATTTCTCCGCTGGAAGGAGAGTTCCTTATCGACAAAGCGCGATGGAACGCCATCGATACATTAGCGGGTAACGACTATTTTGACCGTAACAGCGTTTACGCCTATTTCCTCAAACTTATGTTAATTGAACGTCGTTTGTCGTTCAATGCTGAAAGAGGATTTGCAGAATATAAATCATTGTACGCTTCTATTATTGAAAGCGAGCA
>JAIRUC010000137.1 GCA_031254615.1 Treponema sp.
CAAACATCAATCACTTGTTTTTCTTCATCCTTGATCCTCTGTTTTTAATCTTTTCCATCTTGGTCATCTAAAACCCGCAAACACCGACCCCGCGCCTCTGCGAGAGAATATTTTCAAAAAAGCAAACATTTAGATGTTACGCCGTAATAGTATACAAAAAAGGGCTGGTATACAAGTTCTTACACAGCTTTATTATCTGGGAAGCCCACGTCAAGGAACATTATGCCGAACCTTGTTGTGGAAGATGCGGCGCTGATTGAAACCGTTTTTGTCCTTGAAAAACTGAAAAAAATAAACATGGAAATTATTGAAAAGGCAGTAGTGGCGGTTATTGGAAAAGATGTAATTATGTGTGATCGTGAGTTGTTTATTGAAGTTCTCCCCACCATGTTTGTACAGAGTGCGGCAATACCTGGTACAGCGGAACAATTGCCGCACGGCTTGAGAAAGCGCCGTCAATTTCTTGACGGCGCTACCGAAATTCAGCGGCTGTTACTTTTGCGTGATCAAATTGAAACTCCGTGGTTTTATTTTAAGTTAGCGCGTATAGTACTTGTCACCTTCAGTGTTACCGCTTGTAATTCCATGTTTCACCAGCTATATTGTAAGTATATGTTCCTGCCTTTTTGCCGTTTTGGTTATAAAATGGCCGGAAGCCATACGGAAATGAGTCACTCTCTAATTGTACACCAGCCCCTATCGTTACTTTGGTCAGCCGGTTGTTGGAAAATGCATTTTTCCCGATAAAGGTAACGCTGCCAGGGATGGTTACGCTGGTCAGTTGGTTGTTGGAAAACGCCCTTTTTCCAATGGAAATAACGCTGTCGGGGATGGTTACGTCGGTCAGTTTGTGCTTGAAAAATGCACCTTCCTCGATGGAGGTAACGCCGTCGGGGATGGTTACGCTGGTCAGTTGGTTGGGTGCAGGATCACTGGCTTTTTGCTGTGAACCCTGATGCGTTACCGGAGTTTTCTGTGCGCCCTTGTTGAACCCGAGCGCTACCTTCATGTCCAGACCGTGGCAGCGGCTTTCCGCATTACCACCGTACAGGAGGATAGGGCGGAAATACACTTTATCGCCCAATGGAATGTCCGCGCCCACGCCAAGTGTGGCCCATACAGTGGAATACCCCGAAGGGTTGATCGGGATAACACGATATCCATAATCATAATAATAATAATTTACCTCCTCCATGGCTTCGGCGGCAAGGGCGAGTTTAATGTCAATGCCCACCAGGGGGAATATTGATATTCCTCCAAGATCAAAGAGGAACTTACCAAATAATTCAATTTCAAATGTGGTCAGAGATACCAAGTAGCCATCTCGCATATAGGAGTCCCTACGGTAGAAGTCCGTACCCAAAGACAACATGGCATAGATTGCGTCAAAATACGCAAAAAAACCGCCGCCGCGGAGGTTCGGATCGTAGCTAAAATCGGCGGTGAATGTTCCGCCTATCCCTGCACTGATTTTTTTTTCAACGGGTTCTTTTTTGGCGGAATCCTTCCCTGGCTTTTGCAAATTCAGGGAGGCGGTATACTGGGATTGGAGTTTTCCATTCGCGTCAACAGCGTTAAAAAGTAACCGTGACTCACTTCCAATAACTTCCAATGAACCTGTTATCAGATATTCTACTCCCAATAGCTGCCCAATACTTTGAGCCGATTCCACACTCACCGTACCGTCCGCATTGAAATTTATCTCGCTGCGAATTTTCTGAAGCTGCCCCTGATCCGGCTTTACCGGTACAACACTGCGGTTTCTTAGTATATTACCGTTAAGTTTATCAATCACGTCATTAGCAATATCTTCTGAAGAAGCGGTAAAACTTATAACCGCAACTTTAGTGTTTACCGGCAAGTCCCTGCTGATTTTTACTGCGGCAGCCAATAACGCCTCGTCAAGCGACTGTGCGCCAATAAAAACACTACATATAAACCCAAAAAACAACAAAAAAAGGCTTTTCTTCATCTATAACCCTCCGAGGATGTAAGGGAGGCATACTTAACGGCAGTGCCGCGCATTGTCCATGTTGTTTTTGTTGATAGCAGAAAGAAAAATAATACCGTGGTCGTATCCCTCCGGTCAATCATAATATCGATCACATAGTCACAATCGGGATATATATTCCTGGCTGCCTTGAGCAATTCAGTGTAGCCGATACGATCGCTGCTTTCATACACAACTTCGCCAAGAATTTTAATATCTGTGTTTCCGCTGTTTGTATAAACAAACGGAGTTGTAGCAATGCTTGTACAGGCAAAGGTTGAGAATAAAACCAAACCAAGCATTACCAGGTAAAAAAACTTCTTCATAAAAATCCTCCAAATCTCATCTAAAATATCTAAAAAGGCTCTTAAAGCCGTTTTTAGTAGCCATTTCTGCGGGTCGCTTTTTTTAGTAATTTGACCCCACTAATTACTAGCTGTATCATAATTCCAAAATATTACACCTAGTATACTAGTATTGTCAAGTATAAAATACGATTTTTTTAGTAATCTAAAAAAATGGGTTTTAGAGAGAATTTAAAGTCCCAACTGGAATATTCGGGTATGCTGGTTAAAGAACTGGCTGCTCGTTCTGGGGTAAAAAAGAAAACCATCGATAGTTATTTGGCAACTCGTGGTTATATGCCTTCGGTTGAAGCTGCCATCAAAATAGCTAAAGCCCTGGGGGTATCGGTTGAGTTTCTGGTAACAGGCGAGGACACCAAAAAAGACCGACCCCTGTCCTCTTTACACAGCGATATACAGGAAATTGCGCTGGTCTCAGAACGATTAAATCCCAAAGACCGCTTTATAATCCTTAACCTTGCCCGTCTGATGCAAGGGAAAAAATAGGTATCTGCCATTAAAACGGCAGAATTTACGAAAAACACAAGAAGATGATAAAGTGTATACTTTTTATATAATTGACCCTTATTGAATTATAATCTCATGTTACGCATGGGGTTAGAATGGATACAATTTTAACCACGGATTGCACGGATTTTAACGGATTAACGCGGACAAGAGGTTAATTTGGAGTTAAAATCAGCGATAATCCGTATTCA
>JAIRUC010000144.1 GCA_031254615.1 Treponema sp.
GTGATCGGATAACCAAAATACGCGCCGCAGCCCGCCCTTATCGCGGCCTCGCCGATAGCGTCATTTCCTTTCATCAAAACTTTTTCGCTCATTACGCCGCCCCCTCAATTTCATAAACCTCGATACAGACATCGGGGCAGACTTCGTAGCAGTTGCCGCAGGCTATACACTTGTCTTCCTGCACCGCCTTTGAGGGATGACAGCCGGATGAATTCAACTCGGCATCCTCTTCCAGCACTTTTACGGGACATGCGCGCAGGCACAACAGACATCCCTTGCACAGTTCACGGTCAATAATTACTTTACCTTTTTTTGCCATGTGTTTTCCTTATCTTTTGTAGATAGGTTAATTATATGGAAAAATGAAATTTTAGCCAATAGAGCAAAAATAAGGAAATTAGCCTTTAATATCATGGTTTTTCCTTTCTCTTTGCGTAAATCCCTTCCTACCCTCAATTTTTCGTTGTTTTTAGTTAAATTTTTTTAGTGCTTTTTCGGAAATACTATAACATAATTTAAATTAATGGAGAAAACCAGCATACTAATTGCTGCCAGAAATGATGAGGATAAAAAACTCATCACTACAGCTATTGCTCAACAAGATGAATTACGAATAATCGGCGTTGAAAAAGACGAAACCGGTACAATAATAAAATCGGAACAGCTTAAACCTGATATATTAATCATGAATTTACAGCAGCCCGAAATAGACGGAACGGTACTTGCACCTATCATACACAGAAGATCGCCTGACACATCCATTATCATGATGTGCGACAGAGATGAAAACGATTATGCGGGCACGGCGATCAGGGCGGGGATTTCGGGGTTTCTTCTCAGGAAAGCGGATATGAACAAATTACTTTCCGCTGTAAAAATTGTAAACATGGGCGGTTATTATATCAGCGCTTCAATTATTGAAAGGGCTTCAAATTCAATTACATTTTTAAAACAAATTCCGGACCGGTTTATTGATAATCAAAATCATATTAAAGGAAACTATTCTTTTTCTCCAATAGAACGCTGTATCATTAATGAAATTGCGCAGGGGCTTTCTGATGAAGAAATTGCCGAACATTTATATTGCAGCGCGGGTAGTGTAAAAAATTGTGTGACAGCCATAAAACGCAAAACAAAACTGAAAAACCGTATGGAAATTGTCGTTTTTTCGCTTGTTTACGGACTTATTGATTTTGAGCAGTTGGATTTATGGATAAAAAAGAGTGATGGACAAATTTTCAACAATATAATATAATGGTTTTATAAGACACTTCTAATAAAAACACGGAGAGAATATGCAGACAATATGCGGAATTGATCTTGGAACTCAGAGTTGCAAGGTGGTTGTTTATGATTATGAAAAAAAGGTCATTATTGCCCAATCCCAGGCTCCGGTAGACATAATTGCCCACAATGACGGTACAAGGGAACAAAAGGCCGAATGGTATGACGCGGTTGTAAAAACCTGTTTTGACAAAATCGAAAAAAGTATAAAGCAAACCATCGCCGCTATCGGCGTTTCGGGACAACAGCATGGGTTTGTTCCTTTGGACGACAAGGGAAAGCCTGTCTACAATATCAAACTTTGGTGCGACACTTCCACAGCCGCCGAGTGCGACGAGCTTACAAAGCTTGCTGGCGGAGAAAAAAAACTGATCGCCAAAGCCGGTCTTCCCATGCGGCCGGGTTACACAGCCCCCAAAGTTCTATGGCTGAAAAACCACAAACCAAAAGCGTTTGAAAAACTGCGGCACATTCTGCTTCCGCATAACTACATCAATTTTTTATTGACAGGCGAATACTGGGCGGAATACGGAGACGCGTCCGGCACTGCCCTTTTTGATGTTCAGGAACGCAAATGGTCTTCCGCTGTCTGCAAGTACATTTCACCTAACGTCGAAAAATATCTTCCGCCGCTGACATCTTCCGAAAAAACAGCCGGAAAAGTCAGCAAGGCCGCGGCGGAATTGTATGGCATCAACGAAGGAGTATTGGTCTCTTCCGGCGGCGGCGACAATATGATGAGCGCAATCGGCACAGGAGCTGTGCGCGACGGTTTCCTTACAATGAGCCTTGGCACATCGGGAACGCTTTTCGGTTTTTCAAAAAAACCGGTTATTGATCCAACGGGGAACCTCGCAGCGTTCTGTTCTTCTTCCGGCGGCTGGCTGCCGCTTCTGTGTACAATGAACTGTACCGTAGCAAGCGAAGAATTCCGCAAACTTATGCAGCTTGATGTAAAAGCTTTTGACGCGGAGGCCAATAACGCCCCGGTCGGCGCGGACGGCATTGTGATCCTGCCCTTCTTCAACGGAGAGAGAACTCCCAATCTGCCTAACGGCAGGGCAAGCATCAACGGCATCACCGCCGCAAACTTTAAGCGCGAAAACCTTGCACGCGCCGCGCTTGAGTCCGCTATTTTTGGAATGAGGATCGGGCTTGACGGGTTTAAGGCGCTTGGGTTTAAGCCAAAAGAAATCCGGCTTACAGGCGGCGGTTCAAAAAGCCAGCTTTGGCAGAGCATCGCGGCAAATGTCATGAATGTGCCGGTACGTACTCCCGCCGGTTCGGAAGCCGCGGCGATGGGAAGCGCAATTCAGGCTCTTTGGTGTCTGCAGAAAAATACGCACTGGGCAGGAAAGAAAAGTTCTATCGAAGAATTAACAGACGAGCATGTTGCGTTAGGCGAAACAATCAAACCGGACAAGAAGAGTGCGACGCAGTATAACGACGCTTATGCGGTATATTCACAGTATCTTGGGGCTTTAAGCCCTTTGTATAAGTAACAAATTTTAATCGGAGGCTAAAATGGCAGATTATTTCGTTGGGGGAAAGGAGTATTTCCCTGGGATCAAAAAAATCAAATTTGAGGGGGCAAAAAGCAAGAACCCGTTGGCGTTCAAGTTTTATGACCCGGAAAAAGTTATCGGCGGCAAGAAGATGAAGGATCATCTGCGTTTTGCGATTGCCTACTGGCACAGTTTCTGCGGCGACGGCAATGATCCGTTTGGCCCCGGCACACACATCTTCCCATGGAATGTGGATGCAAAAGACGCAATGGACGCGGCCGACAGAAAAATGGATGCCGCTTTTGAATTCTTTACAAAGATAGGCGCGGAATTCTGGGCATTCCACGACAGGGATATTGCTCCGGAGGGCGCAAACCCTGCGGAAAGCGAAAAAAATCTTATGACGTTAGTTGCAAAGGCGAAAAAGCTTCAGGCCGAAACCGGCACAAAACTTCTTTGGGGAACGGCGAATGTTTTCGGCAACCCGCGCTTTATGAACGGAGCGGCTACCAATCCGGACTTCGGCGTTGTCGCCCTTGCCGCGACACAGGTAAAAGCCGCAATTGACGCGACTATCGAACTTGGCGGACAAGGCTACACTTTCTGGGGCGGAAGAGAGGGCTACATGAGCCTTTTGAACACCGACCTTAAAAGAGAAAAAGACAATCTTGCGCGCTTCCTTACAATGTCAAGGGACTATGCCCGCAAGCAGGGATTTAAAGGCGTGTTCTACATTGAACCAAA
>JAIRUC010000286.1 GCA_031254615.1 Treponema sp.
TCGTACAGCGACTTGTAGGCATCGTGCAGTTCCATGTATTTGCCCACGATACCAATCCGTACTTTGTCCGACCGCTTTTCAAAATGCTTCATGACGCCGAACCACGGTTTCATGTCCGAATGGCGGCTTTCGACGCCCAATTTCCGCAAAATGACCAGATCGAGCTCTTGTTCGGAAAAAACAAGGGGTACTTTATAAATTGTAGTATCTATGTTGGGCGAAGTAAATACCGCGTCCGGATCAACATTGGTAAAAAGCGCGATTTTTCTGCGGGTTGATTCGTCAAGCATAACAGGCGAGCGGCAGATCAAAATATCGGGCTGAATTCCCGTTTCCTGCATGGATTTTACCGAATGTTGAGTGGGCTTTGTTTTAAGCTCCCCTCCGGCAACTTCCGGGATTAGGGTTAAATGGACGGAAATCGCGTTGGACTTGCCGCATTCGTGAATTGTCTGCCGGGCGGCTTCCAGAAATGGGATAGATTCAATGTCCCCCACTGTTCCGCCTATTTCGATAATAACTACATCGGTATCGTTATCTTCTTTTGAAACCGCCAAAATGCGGCTTTTTATTTCATCGGTTATGTGGGGGATTACCTGTACGCACCTGCCAAGATACTGGCCTTCGCGTTCCTTGCGGATTACCGATTCGTACACCTGCCCCGTGGTTATTGAATTTGCCTTGCTCAGGCGCCCTTTTGTAAACCTTGCGTAATTGCCAAGGTCAAGGTCGGTTTCCGCCCCGTCATCGGTTACATAAACTTCGCCGTGCTGATAGGGGCTCATTGTTCCCGCGTCAACATTGATATAGGGGTCGCATTTTACCATACGGACATTAAGCCCCCTGCTTTCCAGTAACGCGCCTATTGAGGACGCGGCAACACCCTTCCCCAAACTGGAACAAACGCCGCCTGAGACGAAAATAAACTTGTTCATGTGTAAATATTATCCCGATTTTGGGAAAGAAATTCAAGTACATTAAAAATGAGCAATGAGCAATGAGAAATGTTGTTGTTTGTAGGCGCAGTGTATTACCATCACGATGCGCTCACGGACAGCGATATTGTTCACTGTTCACTGTTAACTATTAACTGTTCACTGACTTAAGCACGCTCCGTTTTCAAATCAACGACATTGCTCATTGCTCCTTACTCATTGCTCATTTATAATAAACAATGCGCGAAACAACCCCTTCCTACCTTGAGCCGCTTAATCCGGAGCAGAGGCGTGCCGTCCTTCATACCGGAAAACCGCTGTTGATTCTTGCGGGCGCGGGGTCGGGAAAGACAAGGGTAATCACCACGAAGATCGCTTGGCTCATCAGGGAGCAGGGAATGGACCCGCGCTCCATTCTGGCGGTAACTTTTACCAACAAAGCGGCAAGGGAAATGGCGGAACGCGCTGTATTGATTGAGCCCCGCGCGGCGGATGCTATGTTGCGGACATTTCACTCATTTGGGGCGTGGTTTCTGCGGCGCAACGGAAGTTTCGGCGGGCTGAATTCTTCTTTTGTTATTTATGATGACGACGATGTTGTTTCCCTGCTTTCCGGCATTATGGAAAATTCTCTTAAAGCCGAAGTTAAACAGTGCGCCCACCATATTTCCCGCGCGAAGGATTATTTTATTTCTCCCGACGATCCGTTACTTGCAAGAATTGACAGCCGAAAAAAATTCCGCAGTATCTACGCAAGTTATGAAGAGCGAATGGCGCAGATTGGCAATGTCGATTTTGGCGACTTAATTAAAAAACCGGTCGATATTCTCCGCAGTCAGCCGGAAGTGGCGCAGCGTTTTCGCGATCGTTTTAAGGTGATAATGGTAGACGAGTATCAGGACGCGAATGTCGCTCAGTTTCATTTGCTCAAAGAGTTGTGCGGGCCGCAAACCTATGTGTGTGTAGTAGGTGACGATGATCAATCTATATATCGGTTTCGCGGCGCAGAAGTAAAAAATATCCTTGAGTTCCCCGAACGTTTCTCCGGTGCGGATATTATCCGCCTTGAACAAAACTACCGCTCTACAGGCCGCATCTTAAAAGCGGCATCCTCCGTTGTTGATCACAACCGCGGCCGTTTAGGAAAAACCCTCCGCGCCGAAAAGGGCGACGGCTCTTTGCCTGTTCTGACCTATCTGCCGGATCAGGATGATGAGGCGCTGTTCTGCGCGGATAAAATTGAAAGCTCCGTAAAAAAGAAAGAAACAAATTGGTCTGACTGGGCAATACTTTATCGTACAAATGCTCAGTCTCTTGGGTTTGAAACTTTATTTTTGCGCAGGGGAATTCCCTACCGCGTTGTCGGCTCTCTTAAATTTTATGAAAGAGAAGAGATAAAAGACGCGCTTTCTCTTTTGTCGTTCCTTATAAATCCGCGCGACGAAGTAAACTTCCGCAGGGTGGTAAACAAACCAACAAGAGGAGTAGGACCTGTAACCGTAGACAAAATTGTCGAGGCGGCGGACTCATGCGGCGGAGATTTGATGGAGGCTTGGCATAATGCCTTGCGAAATCTTGACGTTACGCAAAAAGCGCGCGCCGGTCTTGACGCCTTTTTCAAAGTTATCGAAGACGGAAAAGCGTTGTTAGAAGGCGGGAAGGGCAGTAGTGAAAAAAATAATGAAAAGAAATCCCCTGCCAAAAAAAAGTACAAAGGGCTTGTATCGGGCACAGGTCTTTCCGATTGTGTTACGCAAATGGTCAGGGCTTCGGGTCTTGCCGAATATCATGAGATGCAGGATGAAGTTACGGGAAACAACAAGCTCAGTAATTTACAGGAACTTGTAAACGCGGCAAGCGAGTATCCGCAAAGCCGCGAAGGTCTGCTGGAATTTCTTGAAGATATCGAGCTGGATCGCTCGCTTAGGGATAACGCCCCGGAAGACGCGCAAAACTCGGTAACGCTTATTACTTTTCATAATACAAAGGGGCTGGAATTTAAGCGGGTAATAATGACGGGGCTTGAACAGGGTATCTTTCCAAGGGAAGATAAAAAAGATGAAGAGCTGGAAGAAGAGCGCAGGCTTTTTTATGTTGGCGTAACACGGGCGATGGACGAATTGTATCTTACTTCCTGTCTGGTGCGGCGGATGTACGGAAAAACCATGCCGGCGCAGCCCTCGCTTTTTCTGCACGAGATTGACAAAAACTGTCTGCAAATAGACAACCGCGCCTTTGGCTTTCAAACAGCGCGTCCAATGGCAAGACATAGCTTTAACCCGTATAATTTTGAAAGCAACACTGCGGGAAAAAACAATGAGGTTGAGGAGCGCTCAGGCTGGCGGCGCGGACAGCGGCTGTTCCACGAAAATCACGGTTACGGGGCTGTAATGGAAGTGAAAGACAGCGAAGACGGCCCAATAGTCCGCGTCCGTTTTGACAACGGAAAAGAGACGCGCTTTTTAAGCGAGTATCAGGGCCGCGCTTTTGAAAAAATGGGAGATGATTAAGTGACAGCTAACAGCGGCTATCCGCTTTTAAAACAAATGCCGGTCGTGCTTCGCGCAAGGGGTTTTCGGCTTTACACTCAGGACGGGCGGCGATTAATCGATCTTTGGCTAAACGGCGGCGCGGCAATTTTAGGCCACACACCGCCAAACGTCCTGCGTGAAATAAAAAATACCGGGGGCCGCGGCCTGTACGCGCCCTTCCCTCACTTTACCGAAGGCCGTTACCTGAAAGCGCTGTCAAAACTTTTTCCCGGCCGCAGCTTCCGCCTCTACGCCGCGCCGCCGCCGGAACTGTCTGTACTTTTCAACACCGGAGAGGCAAAACTTTGGCGTCCTTTTAGCAATCCTGAATCCCCGTTTGCGGTAACAGAAAATGCGCCGGTTATTATCCCCATCCTGCCGGGCGTTCAATTCTGGCGCGGCGGCTTACCGCTGGGACTGTGCGTACTTGCCGCAGAATCCGCACGCTGCTTTGACAGCGGCGGCCAGTTTGCGCAGTTTCCTGAAAGTGAGAACCTCTCGCCCGTACTGCTTGCCGCCGCCGCAAGAGGATTATACGACATTATGGCCGCGCCGGACAGAGCAAACCCGCAATTTCCGCGCATTGAAAAAGCGCTGGAAAAAAGCCCATGGCAGCGCACAGGCATTTACCTTCACTTGAAAGAAAAACCGGAAGCGGGGGATTGGTCTTCGCTGTTTCATAAATTCATGGAAGCCGGTTTTTTGCTGCCACCGTCTCCGTCTTTCCCGCTTATCCTGCCCGGAGAGCTTTCCCCGGGAGAAGAGGCGAAACTGGTAATGGCGTTAGGTGAAGTGTAGAGGAAGGCGCTCTATGCGCCTGACCTGCCTTGTTGGGTAACAATTATTGGATTCTTGTGATGGTTGATATAATCAATCACCTGGGCAGCATTTGTCTTTATATAGGAAATGGGTTTTACATCTTCTTTTAAATTTACATTCATAATCAGCGAGCGATGATCCAACTGAGAGAGGAAGAATATATCTTAAGCTTGTTGGTGAAAATCTAAAAATTATTGATGATTATGATGGTGGTGATCCGGATGATGACTGGACTGGTACTGAAGACGACTGGACTGGTATCTGGAAAAAAAGATAAGAAGGCTTAAAAAGTACTTCAAAGATTTAAGCTTTTTTGCCACATCTGGGGTAAGGAGCGTTGTTTTGCAACGCCCTTTGCCCCAAACATTAATCGCAATACGCCTAAAATTTAACCTAAAATGTTAATAGTTTTTATTGACATAATTTAAAAATATATGATTTAATTAAGATTAAGCTTGTGTGGCTGAGTCAAATTATTAAAATTCCTGAACAAAAGGAATAAAAAGGGAGTTATTTATGATGAATAACAAAAAAATCTACGGGATTATAGCGTTTATAGCTTTAATCATGATTTCAATGGTTTTTGTATCGTGCGGTCAAAAAATATCCGGAACATTTTCTTATGAGGATGATCCTGATGATTTTTTTATTACCTTTAAAGGTAATAATTTTGTTGGAAAATGGGAAGGATATAATATTGCAGGAACTTTCTCTATAGTGGATGATAAAATATTCCTTGATATTGAAGGGGATTCTTTTGTCATTAAAATTATTGATAAAGATACTCTTGAAGACCCTGAGGGAGATTATTGGAAAAGAAGAAAATAATTTTACAAAAAAATTGACAAAAGTGTATGCATATAGGATAATTAAAAAAAATAGGAGTTTTTAAAGATTCCTAAAAAATTATGGAGGATGTATTATGAGTGACATGGAAACTGGTGAAAGCAAATTGAAAGAAACATTTGAAAAATTGGACAAGAATCCCGTTTTTAGTTTTTCAAAACCGTATTTGGATTTTATTGGTAAAGGTAAAATCTTTGGTCTTGTTTATTATGTAATGGCAGTAATAAGCATTATTCTTCCTTTTGTTGTTCTTTATTTGGCTATTGATTCGGGCATTTTTAAGCTTGGAGCAAAATATGTATTTGCTATTATTTTATCATGGTTTGTAATTTTATTTGCATGTTGGATCGGATTTCAATTATGGTGGAACAGGCGGACAAAAGTTACAGATATGGCCTCGTCTGAATTTATTGCAACAGTATGTTTTTCTGATATATTTCAAACATTTGGCGAGTGGTTAGGGACAATGATTGGTATCATCGGAGTAGGCGTCGGATTAATAGCATCAATTTTTCTGGGAAGTGAAGCAAGATATTTATTTAGAGCACTTGGATTGAGTTCTTTGGGTACCGGACCTTTGGTAATAATCAGCGGGCCAATCATGGGCTTCTTTATTATTATCTTATTCCGTTTTCTTGCAGAGCTAGCCAGGTTGTTTGCGGTACTTGTAAATAATACAAGAGAAATAGCAACGAATATAAAAAACAAATAACGGGTCTAACTGCTGCAAGCGGATTGGGGATCGGTTGGCCAGGTTACGGCATCGGACTAAAATCCGATGCCATTTCCCCGCCTCTACATTACCGGCCCCTCCAGCTTTACTGTGGGGCTGGTAACATTGTTTATAACAAAAAACGTTATGTGAAATAGCCCCAACTTAAACAAACGGCAGTACCCCGTCAATAGTTGAACGGCCGGTCAGCGCCATGATAAGCCTGTCAAGTCCAAGCGCAACCCCCGAACAGCGCGGGAAGTTTTCAAATATTTTCCAGTAATTTAAATCCACTTTGTGCCGGATAAGGGCGTTCTTTTCCTTTTCGGCGGATTCGCTGATAAAGAACTCTTTTACTTTTTGCGGATTTGTTTCTTCCGAATAACAATTTGCAAGTTCTATGCCGTTGTAGTACAACTCCCAGCGTTCAACTGTCCTTCCTTTTATTGCTTCTTTTGCAAGGCATGGGACAAAGGCGGGATAATCCGTCAGAGCGATTGGTTTTTGCGATTTCAAGTTGGGCTCGACAGTGTGGACAAAAATTAAATCGTAGAGCGTACCTGTTGGCAGATTTGGCATCGGGTCAAGCCCCAGCCTGCGCGCCTGCGCTTCCATTCCGCCTTTTTTCTGTGCCTCGGCAAAAAGGTCAAAGCCTGCCCATTTTTCAAAGGCTTCCGCTACTGTTATGCGATCAAACGGAGGGTTTAAGAGGGGGTTATCCGTTTTTTGCGCAAGGAAGGCGAATAGTTCTTCTGTCAACGAAAGGGAGTCTGTGTAATCGGCATCCACTGTGTAGTACTCCAGCATTGTAAACTCAGGGTTGTGCAAATGGCCGGTTGATTCTCCGTTGCGGAAACATTTGCATATCTGGTACACATTTAC
>JAIRUC010000266.1 GCA_031254615.1 Treponema sp.
AAGACATATGAATATTTAAGAAATTTATATAAATGCAATCTTACTTTAAAGCAAAAATTATATGAGATTTTAGAAGATAAACTGTAAACGCGTAAAATAAACCAGCGAAAAACGGCAAAAACAATCAAAATAAAAAAGGCAACAAATAAAGAAGGCACTATATAAAGTGCTTTTTTTATTGCAGTTTAAAACATCTGATATATTCGGTATCATAAACCGTGGAGGTGGTTAAACTGCAAAAGATGTATGACGCCGGGTGCAGCCCACAAATGTATCAGAACCAAGGGAAATCCTTTGATTTTCCAGACTTGACAAGCGAGCTATGCCCGCAGTGTAAGGGAGACTTTTTAAAGAAACACGGATTTTATGAACGGTACCTGATAACGATAGGATTCGAAGGTGAAATAATCATACGGCGATATTACTGTGAAGCTTGTAAAAAAACCGTGTCGCTGCTGCCGTCGTTCTGCCATCCAAAGAGGACATACAGCATACTTGTGATAATCGGGCTGCTGACAGAGTTTTACATCAGGATGAGCGCCGTATGCACGGCGGTACTAAACTTTTTCAAAACAACTGATGTTGAGTGTACAAGACAGCTATTGCTGCAATACAGAAGACGCGTGGAAAAGAACCTGAACAGCCTTATTATGGCTGTAACCGAGATACATGCGCTGCGTTCGCCGCCTGTGACGGAGAAAAGGGATATAAGGGAAAAAGTCAGGCAGTTTCTCTCAACCATCCTGAACCCACAAGATGAGTCGCTCAAAATATTTGAACGAACGGGAAGAACATACCTGACTCCACAAACAATTTAATAATAACACAAACAATGAAATCTTTAAAGCCTTCTGCCCTTAAGGGCAAAAACACCCGATTTTCGTATGATTCAAGCCTCAGGTCTGATAACATTATTAATAAGGAGAGATATCCGGCAAGGCGCGCCTGACCAGACGGAGGATAAAAAACCGCCGTATGGGCATATAAACCGGACATCGCCTAATAAAACAAGGAAAGGACAAGGCGGATGATTGACGAAAAGACGAGGGTTGCCATAGCTTTAAAGAAATTCTCGCTAATCAGTCCGATAATCAACGGGCAAGTAACAAGCATAAGCGAGTATAGCAAAGAAGCCACGAAGGAATCGATAGATATGCCGCATTATGGGCTTAAGAACTATGCCCCGAAGACAATCGGCGCATGGTATTCGGATTACATAAAAGGAGGTCTGGACGCATTGAAGCCTGCTCCACGCAGCGACCGCGGCGCGTCACGCGTGCTGGACCCGGAAATGAGTGATGGCATACTTATAAAACTAAGGGAATATCCGAAAGCCCCCGCGACGGTTATTTACGACAAGCTGCTCGAAGAAAGGGTATTTTTGAAAAAGGATGTTTCAATAGCTACGGTACGCCGCTTTATCAAGGCGAACAGGACGGCTGCGGATGAAGATACGCCAAAGGCGCAAATGCTGCGGTTTGCGAAAGAATACGTTAACCAGCTATGGGAAACAGATATTATGTATGGACCATATGGAACCGTCAATAAATAAGTTGAACAATGTCATTTCGAAAAATCGCTTGAACCATGCAATTTTTCAAAATAACTGTTCAACTAATTTCTTGACAGTTCCTATGTAGGCACAAAAAAGAAAAAAGCGACATACCTGATGGCATATATTGACGACGCGAGCCGTCTGATCACACATGCGGAGTTTTACCTTTCACAGGATATCGTGAGTCTGCGCGGCTCATTCAAGGACGCCGTGCTCCGGCGCGGGCTGCCGAAGATTATATATACGGATAACGGGAAGATATATCGCAGCCAAAGTTTCGAGTATTTATGCGCCAGCCTGGGTGTGACGCTTTTGCATCACGGCGTCGGACTCGCACATCAAAAGGGAAAAATCGAAAGGTTCTTCCGCACGGTCAGACTCAGGTTTATTTCAGTTTTAAAAGCCGCTGACCTTACAGATATCGGTACGCTGAACGGGAAGTTTGCGGCATGGCTCCATGAAGATTACCAAAAACGTCCGCATGACGGGCTTTCTAACGAAACACCTTTGAATTTTTTCCTGAAGCAAGCCGAAAGGCTGGAATTGGTTACAGACCTTGCCGAATTTAATAAAAAACTCCTGTTATCGGTTAAAAGAACCGTAAACAAAGACGCGACAATAAACTTTTTAGGCAGTCTGTATGAAACTGATACGCTCCTCGCTGGGGAGAAACTTGATGTCAAGTATGATCCTGACCCCAAAGCCGGGATTAACGAGTTGTTCCTTTACCGCGACGATATACCGGTCGGGACCGCAAGGCTTGTTAATTACAACGAAAACGCCGACCGCAAAAGGACAGGTCATGACGCGGCTGTCAGGAAAACAGAAACAGCAGCCGGCGAAGATTTACACTGCGGGGAAACAGCAGCCAGGCGGAAAGAAAATACTATTTCCTATTCGGATGTTATCAGGGGGAAAGAATTTTAATGTTTACACAGTATTTCGGCTTGAAATTCAACCCGTTCTCGAAAGAATTGGATGAAAAAGACATTTATATGTCTAAGGATTCTAAAGAATTGGTTTCGAGGCTTGAATATATAAAAAGAACCAAGGGATTTTTCTTGCTTACGGCGGAATCCGGCTTCGGTAAAACGACTGTCCTGCGTAAGTTCTCCGGCGCCTTGAACCCCGGGCTGTTTAAGGTCTGTTATTCGGCCTTGTCTTCACTTACCGTTATGGATTTTTATCGCAGCTTGGTTTTCAGAATGGGCGAGACGCCAGCTTACCAGAAGATCAGGATGTTCGAGCAACTGCAGCGCCTAATATACGACAGCTATTACGAAAAGAAGGTCACACCGGTCTTTATCCTGGACGAGGCACAGTCCCTCTCTGGCGGCGTCCTTGAAGACCTCCGCATGATCTTCAATTTTAAAATGGATTCGGAAAATCCTTTTATAACGATAATAGCCGGAAACCCAAATATCCGCCGTAAACTCCAGCTTTCGGTTAATCAAGCCCTACGCCAGAGGATAACCGGTAATTACCATATGACAGGCCTTTCCCGTGTTGAAATCGGTGATTATATTTCCTCGCGACTGGTTCTGGCCGGTGCGCCGGATACCAAAATCTTTACCGACGCGGCGCTCGAATCCTTGTTCGCTTCCTCCGGCGGCGCCCTTAGGCTTGTCAATACACTCGCCGCTGCTTCCCTGACCTGCGCCTGTTCGCGAAACCTTAATGCCGTTGATGAGGAAATCGTGTTCCAGGCTGATAGGGATATTGAAATTTAATATGAGATTGGAGTGCTTTTTTATGCGTTTATCTGAAAATAACCGCCATACCGCTAAAGTTAGAATATCCCATGACCTTTTGCTGAAGACCGTTTCATTGCTTGAAGAACTTGATATCGAGGATTATTCGCACGATGTCGCTCAATTGTACGGTTATGTCCTTTTCTCGCTTAAAAAGAAAATGCTCAGTCTTGAATCAGATGTATTATCTCATGATTCCCGATTCTGCTCTATGGTTTGCGATGAGGTCGTGCCCTTTTAGGTTACTTTAATGTTTTTATCTCGCCGCCGGGATTGCTCTGTATTGTTTCGGGTCTTTTCGGCGGCTTTTTTCTTTTTGCTCGTTTGTGATTACCTTTGTTTTCTTTTCGCTTTTTTTATGACCCTTTTCTTTGTTCTTCCCTTTCTTATTTTGTTTATTCTTGTTGTTTTTATTTGATTGCTGACATCTGATTTAAGGCTTTTTCTCAACCGATTTTTGAGTACAATCATAACTTGAAATGCTATTTTGCGGCAGTCAAGGTTTAC
>JAIRUC010000301.1 GCA_031254615.1 Treponema sp.
CGAAATGATTCGGTTTTTTACTATCATACCCGCAAGCCGCATTAAACCCTCAAAGAGCTTGCGGTAGTTGCCTTCGGCAACCCCCGCAAGCCGTCCCAAACCCTTACCATATCCCGCAAAGTGCTGAAATTACTCAAAACAGATACAAAAGCCTTCCCAATAGTACGGCTTGCGGCAATGCCTACGGCATATCCGCAAACCTCACCAAAAAACCCTTGAAAAAAACTCTCTGAAAAGGTAAAATAATGCCAACATGAGCGTATTTATGGCAAAGTCAAACGCAGAACGCAGAACGCAGAACGCAGAACGCAGAACGCAGAACATTATACTCCCCCTCTAACCAATCGTGTCAACTATCCAATAGCGCATATTCAACTAACAGACAGTTTTTTCTCAATTTTGGCAAAAGGCGGGATTTCTCCGTCTGGGGAAGCACCCGCTTTTTTATATTTCAACAAATTACAAAGGAGATTTAAATGAACCAAAGATCAACAATCAAACTGTTGGGGATACTGGCAATCGCGGTAATCGCGCTTAGTTGCACCCCCAAAAAGAGCGAAGCGGAACTGGCAATGGAGGCAAAAATCGCCGAATTGACCCAGCAAATGGAAGCGTTAACCAACGCCGAAGGCGAAGCCGAACAGGACGCGGACAGCGACCAGCCCCGCAGAAGAAGACAGCGAGCCGCCGAAGTACAGGCGGAACTGCAAGCCGCGCAGGCAGAACTGGCAACCGCGCAGACCAGCCGTGAACGCTCAGGCAGAAGGGGAAACCAAGCCGAAGGCGCAGCAACGGCAACGCCCGCCCCCGCAGCGACAACAACCGCAAAGCCCGCAGCGTCCGCCTCGACCCCCGCAGCGCAGACCCAACAGCAAACTGTAGCCGTTGATCGCCCCGATAGCAGCGTGGGAACGGCGCAAGCCCAACAGACGCAACAGCAAACGCAGCCCCTTACCGAAGGAGATTTCCAGGGGTGGCGTGACGGGAACAGGATACAAATCAGCTACACCGGCAAAGGCGGTGAAGTGCGTATTCCGTCTGTCATCCAAGGCCTTCCGGTTACCGACATTGGGTCTTCTTTTTTCAGTAATAAAAGCATTACCAGCGCAACCATACCCGACAGCATTACCGGTATTGCGACGCATGCTTTTACCGATTGTAACCCCAATTTGGCGATAACGTGGAATTACAATCCGGACCTACCTGTCGGAAGATTGGAAGAAAATGTAAGAATTGCATTTTTCATTCAATCAACCTCCAATGTTGTTATCAGGGATAAACGGCACTATCATATCGCCCGCGCCTACAAAGCCACAAGTTCATTGTCGAATATCTGCTCAATTTTACAAAGCGTTTTCAGCGTTGGATTCGCGGTGTGCGGGTTTTCAAGTTTCTGATAGACTTGGTATTTCACGCCCATTTTTTCGGCGACATCCGCAAGGCTCATGTTACGGGATTTCCGCTGGTTACGCAACCACAGCGCGAATGACAGCCCCGGTTCAAGGGGGATAGCGTAATAATCAGGCGCGTCATTCACCGGCGGTATAGAAAAGGGAATGTTATGTTCAAGATAGGTTTCAATAAGCCCGCAGACAGCCTCAGACGCCATTTCTTTGGCGCGTTCAAGGGTGTCCCCGTCGGTCATTATGCCGTCGTAAAAACCGGGTGCTTCCACATACCAGCATTTATCCTCTTGCGAATACGTTATTTTACAGGGAACGGTTGTTTTCATTTTAGGCCCGCCTTCTTCAAAATGGAATGTAATGTTCCTGAGGCAAGGTCTGCGTTGCCGTGCACCGGCACGGGGATGGCCATACCGTTTTTAAGCATGATGTGGTGCGATCCCTGGATGCGGTCAACTATCCAGCCGTGCTTTCTCAGGAGCTTTACGCAGTCCTTGCCGCTCATATTCATAATATACACCTTATATAGTGTAGTGTCAAGAGGTTTTTCACATTTTTTTCGGAAAAAATAAGGCGTTATTTCTTATCTTTTGGGGCGCAGTATCAATCACATGAAAAGAGGATAAGGGCAATACCAACTAATAAAAACAAACGCTTCATTTTATTCCCGAATTAAAAATATACTTTTAGTTTTTTATAATATTCAGCAACTGTTGAATCTGCTTCATTAATTTTAGAAGTGTAGGTAGTTAGGCTACCCGACGGGCTTATCGCCGCATCAACGAGAGAGCAGTAAGCACTATAATATTTATCCAAATCATTATAGCAATTCTCATAACCCTTTGGAGGATTGATTAGGGATTTCATCAATATATCAATCTCATCCTTACTTGAACTGATTTTTGCCCTTTTTTCAATAATTCCAGAATCAAGATTTAAGTTCATTAATGCATCATTAAAATCATCATAAAATTGTCCTACATATTTACCCCCCCTGATGCCTTGTATACCTGTTAGTATTTGGATTAGGTGTCTTTCTTATCGCATTAGCCCATACATCATGGGTCAATGTAGTTAGCCCTTCCGCTAAAGTAGCACTTTCTAATATTTCTTCGTGAATTATTTTTAATTTTGAAATGTAAAAACTTTTTGTTATATACTTTATGGCAAAAAAGATTACAAAAGCTATTGCGACAGTTGCTACAATACCAGTAATAATGGGCTTTACTTTTGTTGAATTTACTTTAATATCAGTGATCTCTACTTTTTGAGCCTGAGCAGACTCATTATTTTCAAAAGGATACCCACAATGCGGACAACTTTTTACTTTATTGGATATTTCTTTTTGACATTCAGGACAATTTATAAGAGCCATAACTCACCTCCAATTAGTACAGGATAAGGCTTTTGGGGCGGTTTTGCAAGGGCTCATACGGACATACATCAATCAGCGGTAATATATTACCTACCGGCTGGTACTTGTATTTTTCCTATTGCATTTCATGGGTTTTCAGTTGATAATTAGGGTATATGATGGCATGGAGGAGGAGGCGGAATGTATAACCCTATTTACGTATCCAATAACTTTCTCGTTCGTTCCTTTAAGCAGAAAATACCCGTTACCTCTATGAAAATACAAAAAATGCTTTATTTTCTGTATAGGGACTACCTGAAAGAAACTGGCATATCCCTGTTTTCCGAGCGGTTCTCAGCATGGAAGTATGGGCCTGTTCTTGAATCGGTTTACCACACTTTCAAAAGGTACGGCGGCAACAGCATAACCAATTATGGGGGCACCCCTATCTATTGCTTGAAAGAAGATGACGATAGTACATTGAGAATTTTCATGGATAATGTATGGAATGACAGCAAACCGTATACCGGGATTTATTTATCTGAGCTAACCCACAGGCCGGAAAGCGCATGGTACAAGGCATGGATCGGAAACAGCCCATTTTTACTTGATGATGATATTTTGAAAGATACCGTGGAAATTAAAAGGCAAGTTTCTTAATGGATAACAACGAATTATTACACAGCGCACGGGAAATACCGTCGGTATCTTTAGAAGAAGACAGCCCAAAGATGGATCAACCGTTGCCGAGAGCCCGCCTTGAAGAATTAAAAGCGGAAAGAGAAGAAGCCAGAAGAGACGCCGATGCGGATCATGCCAGAAAGAGGGATACTTGGGTAACTTTCTCGGGATTGATTCTGGTTTTTATGTTAATTCTGATATATTGGTTTACATCATTTTTATTAAAACCTAACGATTATCTGGCATCTTTTTTATACCTTCTAAATTCAGTTGTAATGCTTGTTTTGGGCTATATTTTCACAAAGATCACGCAACGGTAACAAACGGGCTGCTTCCTTTTCCCATATCCCCATTATTGCATGATAGCAGGATAAAGGCAATACTTGCAAATAATAACAGCTTTTTCATGGTGAACCGCTCCATAATAACTAAAATGTTTCTCTTCTGAGTACCGCCCCGTTTGCAATTATACCCAGCTCAAAAAGTTTTTGCATTTGTAAAGAATCCGTCCTGATTGATGAACGCCCTTTGCCTATCCCGAAAAAAACAAATTTCAAGGTTTAACCACCGGACTGTATCAGTATTTACAAAAACCATTACATAGCCGACACATTTGATTTGCTTTTTGCGCTCGCACCCTTGTATTATTGGACACGGGTATCTATTCCAACTTGGAAGCGGAATAGAATTCTCGCCAGTCGATTTTATGTCAAATTTAGCGGCTAATAAATCACGGACGGATTCCATCGTATAATAATCGCTCATACAAAAACTGCCGCCATAGCCAAATTAAACCGTATCGGCTCAATCTGAAAAATTCTTTTCCATGCGTTTGTTAAATCTTCCCTTCTTGACTTCACTTTTTGCTCTTTGGCGATTTTGTTAAGCAAATACTGGTGTTTTGCTTGCAAATAACGGGTAAAAAGTTGGGATTTCAGTTCCCCCTTGCTGTAAGAGACATTCACAATGTCTTCAACAGCCGCTTTTATATTGCCGTTATAATTATCAACCATCTGTATAATATATGTTAGAAGAGCCTGCCTCAGATTGTTAAAACATTCTTTAAGGTTATCGCCTACTGCGTCAATTTCAAGGTCAATACAAATGGCCTGATAGCCGCTTTCCTTTTTGAATACAATAAGATTCATATCAGGAAGCGCCGGGATGGTGTGATTTTTCGGTACAAAGACAACTTTTCCGAAGTCTTCTACTTTTTCGTTGCTAAAATCCAACATTATTTCACCTCCCCCTCCCAATATCATCTAAATACCAAATTTCGGTAATTTTACCGTTTTTTTATCTCAAACGGCAATCGGTGGTTTATAACAGCACATTGCCTTATCACCGTATATACATACTAACTCATGTTACGCATGGGGTTAGAATGGATACAATTTTAACCACGGATTGCACGGATTTTAACGGATTAACGCGGACAAGAGGATAATTTGGAGTTAAAATCAGCGATAATCCGTATTCATTCGCGTAATTCGCGGTTAAATTTCCGACCCTTGCGTAAGGTGAGTTAGTACTTTTGAGGAGGATAAAAAGAAAAAAAACAAATTGCCGTTAGCGGCGCTCATTGCGCTGCTGTCCGCCTTCGCGCTCGTATTCAGCCTTATCGGCTGCCCGGGTACTGATAAGGAAGAGAAGCCCGACGACGGTTTAA
>JAIRUC010000012.1 GCA_031254615.1 Treponema sp.
TTTTCATTCCGGAAGAAGTTTTTCAACAGGAGGTAGAAGGGGAGATCATAATCAGACCAATACTCCGTGAAGGCATACGCTTAAATGAATTATTATACCAACGCGTGTGAACAACTTGAAGGCGCGGAGTTACTTGCTGCGTCAGGTAAATATAGATTAGCGGTCACATTGCTTTGTCTATCAAGTGAGTTATTTTTAAAATCGCTTGCCGAGTATATCGATCCAAAAAGCCCGCTTTTAGATAGCCATGATATAGTGGGTTTAGGTTATTTGATTCGGAATGATATAGATTATAAAAATCTAACGCCTAAATTAAGACTTATGAGGAAATACTTAAATGATTCCAGATATCCCTTTGATCTTATTTCAAGCAGTTTACAAAACAAGACATAAGATTAAAAAACAAATAAAAACCAAGAGTAAATCTCAACCCTAAAATCAATCACAAATAACTATTTAACCTATATAAGTACGACAAAATAGGCAAAAGGGTATAATTTCCCCTACCCAAATCATTTCATTCCATGATAGAAGCCACGGTTTCACCCATGAGCGAGAGTAACGATGTAACAATATATTGAATATCTGTGTGCAGCCATGCAAAACTGTATTCGCCTGAACTTTCACGTTCATAAAAACAATTAATTGTATGTTCATAAAACAACTTGAAAGTGGGATTTTTTAACTCTCGTCCGTTCCAGCCTGCATATATAGGCTCATTTGAAGTTTTTTCATTATGATCTTTCAATCCTGCCCGCAACCGGTGTTGGATGAGCGCCCGAATCAACAACGAAAAACTCAATATCATAGTCAAAGCTTGTATTCGGGCAGGATTTTTCAGGTAAATGACTGACGCCAAGTTAGGACCCTTGAATTGACGGAACGAATTCTCCACTACATGCTGTCCTTTGTATACCTCCAACAATTCCCTGTCGGATATGGTTTTGTCTGTTACATTGCTGATTATAACAAAACATGACTCATTGCGGATATATTTGCGACAAGCTTCTTCTTCCCGGTTCACTTGCATTATATGGATTTGGTATGTTTCTATAACTGTAGGGTGCGTTGCCGCGTTACGGCGACCTTTTGGCCATTTTTCTGTCTTGATTTCCTGTATTTCCGCTTCGCAGACGAATAACTTCAGTTCTTTAAGTCCCAAAAAACGCTCATATTCTTTCTCTGCATCTGCCCTGCAAACGAATACTTTTTTCTCCAATGATTTTATCAATGGGTCTATTTTTAATCTCTCTTTTTCAAGAGATATTTCCGCTTTCGCCGTAAGCGCCGAGCTTTCCAGTGTCAGCAATCGCATTGGGCTTCCGCAGACTGTTTCTATGAATGATTGCCCGCGGTAACTGCTTGCCTTTTTTCCTTCACCGATCTTCCCTATGTCTTCCCAACTTCCCGTTGTATATGCCTTCTCTATCATTCGGCTTTCCATTTTTTCTTCAAAATTAGCCGGACACCGCGACACAAACGATATCGTTTCTTTCTCCGCTCCGCCGTTCATCCGCTCCACCAATTCCTGATTAACTAACTTGCTGTCCGCTACATAGATTCCGTGTGTGAATCCTTCCGCTCGCAGTCTTTCCAAGTAATCCAACGATTTCTTGTTCCACTCCGCATCGCTCGTCGATCCATCCATTGCCTTGCTGGTCAGCGGTATGCCTCCTTCTGTTACAATTTGTCCTACCACTACCTGTTTACATCCCGGTCGCCCATCTTTGTTGTAACCTTTTTCGACTTTTATCAATTCTTCCTGCTCTTCTTTGCTTAGCTCTATATTTTCTTCGTCGTATTCACCATAAAATGATACCGTTGTCGTATCGCTGTGTACCCTCCCTACCGGGATTTTGTATTGTTGCATCGCTTCTAATGCCAGCCCTTCATATATCCCGTTATATTCCGCTTTTCCTATCCGTTCTAACGCCCTGCCTGTGTTGAACGAGTTTATATCATGTTCTTCGGCTTCTTCACCTATTAAATATGTTATATCATATGGCTGTAGGCGTTCTTCTATGTGTGTCAGCGGTGTCCGCATGTCTGCCATTGTTGATAGCACTATCGCTTTTGCCAATCCTCCCGGGCTTATCCCCCAATGGTCTTTATCCCATTCCACTTTTTCGTTTATATGTTCGACAAAATGCAATTGATTCATCATTTTGTTCGCCAGTGCCATTACTATCGATATTACCTTCCTCGGGGCTTTCGCCGTTTTCTCTGTTATCCTTGCCATTTCGCATCCCTCCACACCTGTATTTTACATGTTTTTCCCCTTTTGGGCGCGTCGGCTTTTTATTCTTCTATCTTTTTATTTCAAGTGCTTGATATGAGTTCAAACAGATAACGATTACGTTAACGTCGCCGTCAGGATATCCCAGAGCGGAATTTATTTTGCCCGTTCACTTTTTACACGGAACCGCGCACGGGTCGATAGCTTTATAACCAACGGCACATTAAAGCTATTGACAACCGAAGAAGCGCAAACTACAATGAGTACGGATATAAGGATTCAAGAATCTGAGGACGGAACGGGCGGCCGTCACCCCTCGCAAGAGGTAGGAGATGTGGGAATAGTCACCCCACCTGATTCTTAAACGTAAAAGGCACTCCATCGGAGTGTCTTTATTAGTCTTTGCTGTAAAATCGCCGTACAGGGCATATAACGGGCATACAAACGAAACTCGCCGAGATCGGCGAGAACCTTGAGCGCGGTGAACATCGCGGCGACTATACGGGAAATAAAGCGCGAGGGGGACCCTCGCGTTGCTGCCGGAACTGATACTAAAGGATGGTGAACGACCTGGAAACGATAATATCCAAACACGCAAAAGACCTGATACAAAAATATACGAGTGGTTTATTTCGTGACGCCACGTTGGAGTTTTATGGGATAAAGACGGCGAAAATAAAAGAATTGATTAACGTCGAGCTGCCCGTAATGGAAGTGGGCGGCGGATCGGCAGATTTCGTTTTCCTGCTGGAAGACGAATCCTACCTGCATTTTGAGTTTGAAACATCGTATAATAAAAAAGACCTGATACGTTTCGCCGGATATGATATCCGCATGTACGAACGTGACGGCCGCCGGATCATCACCGTTATAATTTATACATCGGACGTAAAATCGGCCGATGATGAATTGAACATCGGCTCGATGGTATACCGTCCGGAAAAAATCATGATGAACGATTACGACGGCGACGATGTTTTTAAGAAACTGACAGCCAAAATAAAAGCCGGAGCGGAGATCACCGACGTCGATATGCTTAACTTGATTTTCCTGCCGCTCATGCGTAATACCCTGCCCCGTAAAGAGTTGGCGGCCAAGTCAATAGAGCTGGCGCAAACCATCCCGGACACAACGAAGCGGAACGCCTGCATAGCAGCGGCGTTCGCTTTCGCAAACAGGTATTTATATGATAACGATTTGAATAGTCTATTGGAGGTTTTGAAAATGACTGATTTAATTACCATGCTTATGGAAGATAAGGCGAGCGAAATAGCTAAAAACGCATTAAAAGAAGGCTCATCAGTTGACTTTATAAAAAAAATTACCGGTCTCAATGAATCAACCATTTTACAATTAAAATCAGAGATCGAGGCGGAAGCGATGCCGGT
>JAIRUC010000294.1 GCA_031254615.1 Treponema sp.
GATTTAGTCATCACTCCCCGCGGCGGCAACGAAGACGAAGGCCTGGTAGTTTTCCGCGCGGATTATTTGCTGTGGTTCCCTAACGAGGATAGATCCAGCAGCCGCACCGACGAACTTACCTTAAAGCGAATCCGCGGAAATTGGCGCATTACCGAAATTTTAAGAACATTGAATTCGGAGTTTTGAGTGTAGTGAATAGGGAGTAGGAGTCACCAAAATTCAGTAGTGCCGTTAGGTGAAATGGGTACGCTATATCTCCTGGATTCCCGCATTTATATTTAACCTACACTGTAACTCCTTACAGTATAAGGAATTAACGATGCTTCTAAACCTTAAGTAGGTTAAATAATTTAACCTACAAACAATTTCTTTTATGCACTAATTCCTTGTAATATAAAGACTTAGGTTTGTAGGTTAATTTTTAGGGCGGGAATCTAGGATATCTAGCGTAAGGGTATGCAAAAAATATCCGATCCATTTAATATGAGCGCCCTAGAAATGTATGCCCAATTAATGCGTGCAGCCTCGCCTGCCTGTCTGCACATTTGGGATAAAATCTTTAGACATATATTTTGCCTCCACCACTTTTATATTTCCCAAATTGGAACAGACACCACCGCGCGCGAAAGCGTTATGCGTTCCGGCTTCAGGCATAACACCGCACCCAAGCCAACTTTTTTTTTCAATTTCACCAGTTCTTTGAAACCGGTATAATCACCAATGCCCGGATTGGCCGTCTTTTTAATTTCAATTGGGTATAGGGTCCCGGCTTCTTCGATAACTATATCTACTTCATTTTGGTGTTTGTCGCGATACAGCCACATATATGGCTCTTTGCCGTTATGAAAATATGATTTCAAAATTTCGCCAATCGCGTATGTTTCCAATATCGCGCCGGCCATTGCCCCGTTCATAAGCGTTTGTGCATTAGGCCATTTGGTCAGATATGCGGCCAGCCCGGTGTCAAGGAAATACATCTTTGGCGTTTTTATTATGCGTTTGGTGACATTTGGGGAATACGGCCTCAGCAAATATACTAATCCTGACCGTTCCAGAATTCCCATCCATGTTTGCGCCGTCTTTAAATCAATCCCAACGTCACGCGCAATGGAGGCATAATTCAATAACTGGCCTGTCTGAGCAGCGGCAACAGACAAAAATTGAAAAAACTGGGTTGGCTTTTCAATGTTATAAAAATCCCTTACGTCACGTTCAATATATGATTGGACATAGGAAGAATAAAATTTCTCACGGTCAATATTTTTATCCGTAAACAATTCCGGCATACTGCCTGTCCAGATTTGACTGTATAGTTCCAGCGGGGTTAGTTTTTTGCCGTCTTCCGATTTATCCATCGAAGGCATAAAGGACCTTCCGGGAAACGGCTTTTTGATTTTTTCGCGGTATGATAATCCCATCATGTCAAAAATTCCAATGCGTCCGGCCAAAGACTCTTGGACACCTTGCATCAGACGATATTTTTGCGAACCGGTCAGCCAGAACGCGCCTTTTTTCGTTGGATTTTCGTCCGCATATATTTTGATATAAGTGAACAGATTTGGCGCATACTGAATTTCATCTATGATAACCGGCGGCGGATTCTGTAATAAAAACAGTTCCGGGTCATTCTGTGCCAGCGCGCGATTGTCCAAATTGTCCAGCGACATGTATTTACGCGGCGTGCCTTTGGACATATCTTGCAACATTGTAGATTTTCCGACTTGGCGTTGTCCGGTCAGCAAAACAACGCGAAAACCCTTGGATGCCTTTTCTATAACTGGTTGCATAGTTCTTTCTAAATGTGCCATTTTCGCCTCCTTGATTGGTACAATATGGATCTATATTCCATATTGTACCAGATAAAAAACTAAAAATCAAGCGGTAACGGCGCTATTTCATGAATAAAAAAACTTCTCCATATCCTGCAAAATATTTTCAAAACTGGTAAAACTGGTTCTGGTCTCCGGTAACGACTGCAAAAATATCTGTCCGTATTTTTTTTTCAAAAGACGGCCGTCCAGCACCACGACCGCTCCGTGATCTGCGCTGCGGCGCATGAGCCTGCCGAAGCCCTGTTTGAATTTCATTACGGCGTGGGGCAGGGATAAATCCATAAATGGATTTCCGCCGCGCTTTTCAATCGCTTCACTGCGGGCTTCAAAAACCGGGTCGTCCGGCGTGCGGAAGGGCAGGCGGCAAATTATTACAAGGCGCAGTGTGTCGCCGGGGGCGTCTACTCCTTCCCAGAAAGAATCGGTGGCGAAAAGGCACGCGCTTTCGTCTGAAAGAAAATCCTGCAGAAGGCGAGTGCGGTCATCGTCGCCCTGTTTAAGACAGCGGATTCCAAGTGAAGCAAGTTCCTCTTTTGCCGCGCTCCACGCGCTTCGCAGTGATTGGTAGGAAGTAAAAAGCACCAGCGCCGAACCTCCGGCAATGGCGGCAAGTCTGCCTGCGGCATTATCGATAAAGCCCTGCCAGTTTGCCTCGTCGGGTAACGGCGCGTCTGTCGGGGCCGCGAGAAGGACTGCGCTTGAATAGGGGAAAGGGGAGGGGAAACAGCCCGAAAGCACGGAGCGGTTTTCCAAATCGCAGATGCCGCAGCGGCTTGCCCAGAAGGAAAAATTATTGTTAATCGCAAGCGTGGCGGATACGCAGACAACTGTTTTGTTAGGTGAAAATATACTGTCTTTCAGTTTAGGCGACAAGTCCAGCGGAGTTTTTGTAAAGACAGCCCATGAGTTTCCTCCGTTAGGCCGCTGTTTTTCGATCCATAAAACGTCGTTTTCTAACTTTTGATATTTGCAGAAATCGCCGCAGATTTCCGCAATGTCTTCCAAGCGCCTTACTATTGCCTTAATTTCCCATACCGACGGGTCTGCTGCCTGCTCATCGTCAAGTTCTTCTGTTATATCGCGTATCATGGAAGTAAGGGCGAGAATGTTTTTGCGTAACGACTTGAAACTTGGAAACAAAAATCCCTGTAACGTCGTTTCCTTCATGTCCGGCGCAAGGCGGAATACTCCCTGTTCTCCGCAAAGATTAAGCGCGCAGTTATCCAGCTCTTCCGCCGAATCGCGGATTTTGTCCATGGCGGACACCATGTTGTCCAAAGGATCGCCGCCTGCGGGCAGAAGGGCGCAAAGTCTGACAAGCAGTCCGCGTTTGCTCCTTTTGCGTTTGTGGTAAAGCCTTCCCAATTGGCGGAAAATTCCCGTGCGCCCAAATTCGGCGGAGAAGAACGAAGTGGCGGCGTTTTCGATTGTGTGGGCTTCGTCAATTACAAGCCGGTTAAACGGCGGAAGAACAACGGCGTTTTCATAACCCGCACCCTGGTAACGGGCCGCCAAATCCGCAAAGAGCAGGTGATGGTTTACTACGATAATTTGCGCGTTATTCGCTTCTTTGCGAAGCGCGAAGACGAAACAATTTTCGCGCCAGGGGCAGTGGTTTCCCAAACACAAATCCGATTCCGAGCAGACGCTTCCCCAAACCGTTTCCGCAGGCTGAAAAGAAAGCTCGCTGCGTACTCCGGTTTTTGTGATTTGCGCCCATTCGTTAATGCGTTTGAGTTCGTCAAATTCGCTGTCGTCTTCACCAACAATCAGCGGCGGATCGCGTAACGCCTCGTCAAGGCGTCGCATGCACAGATAATTGCCCCTTCCTTTCATGATGACCGCTTTTATTTTCGCGTCTCCCATTGCGGAAGCGACAAGGGGGATGTCTTTTTCATAAAGCTGCTGTTGTAATGTTATGGTGGCGGTAGAAATTACAACTTTTTCCTTGTTTTCAACCGCGAAACGCATAGCGGGAAGAAGATATGCGAAAGATTTTCCAACGCCCGTTCCGGCTTCCGCCATTACATGCGCGTCTTCGTTAAACGCGCGTATAATCAATTCCAAAAGATCAAGCTGAGCCTGACGCGGTTCGTAGGATGAAAGCCGCTTTGCGACTTCTCCGCCTTCGCACAGGGATTCAATTATCTGTTCGGAGTTGAGCTTTTTCATGCGGTGTTAATTTACCGCTAACAGAGCCATTACTTTGGCATCCCCAAGTATGTTGTCTAACAGCGCGTACTCGTTCGGCTGATGAAGGGTCTCCTGCGTCTTTGTCCAGACAGCGCAGTCAATTCCGATGTTGCGAAGGTACGCGGCCACTGTGCCGCCGCCGATCCCCACCGGACGCGGCGTAACATGGTAGACTTCGGGGATTGCAGTGCTTAATTTTTTAACGATAGGAGCGTCGGCGGCGGTTGGAGTGGACTGCATTAGCTGTATTTGGCTGCATGTAACGGTTACGCGATACTTTGCCTCAACTTCCGCCTTGATGCGGTCAATTTCAGCTAACAACAATTCTGTTGAATGACGCGGAAGGACGCGCATATCCATGTAAAAAACATCTTCGCCGGGAATGGTGTTGATGTTCGGGACATTTGCTTCTTTTTTTGTAGGCTGAAAAGTAGAGTAGTCCGGGTCAAATAACGGATCATGATCGCCGAATTTGGCGGACAGTTCATGATGAAGGCGCACAGCGAGATCGGAACCGGCGATGAATGCGTTTTCGCCCAAATCCGGCCTTGAACCGTGCGCCTGCCTGCCCCTTGTGGCAAAGCGCATCCAAAGTATATTTTTTTCCGAGATTTCTATAAATTCGCCTTTTATGTCGCCGCCGTCCGGGACCAGAACCATGTCATCCTTTTTGAATAGGGCGCCGTGGTTATTAACAAGCCATTCAATGCCGTAAGCGGAGCCAACTTCTTCGTCAGCGGCGAACAGCAGTTTTATTGTCAGATTTGGCTTTAGCCCCTGCTTTGTAAAACTGAGCACGGCCAACACAGAGGCGACAAGTCCCTGCTGATTGTCTTCCACCCCGCGCCCGATGAGACGCGCTCCCGGAGGATCGTCTTTTCGCATAACAGTCCACGGATCGTTATCCCAAAGTTTTTCTTCGCCGGGCGGGACAACGTCCATGTGGCTCATAATCCACAGCCGCCCATCTCCGCTTCCGGGAATTGTCGCGATTAAATTAGGCCGTATTCCGCCCTTTGCCGTGCTGTCGGGCGCGTCGTACCGTTCAAGGTTTGTGATGCCGTGCGTTTTCAGCCAAGATTCAAGAAAGAGGCACTTGTCCAGTTCTCCCTCGCCGCCGGACTCCGGCGATACGGCGGGGCGTTTTGTAAGTTCGGTTTCAAGCTCTACAGCTAACGACTGCGCGTTGTCTATCCATGCGAATAATTTATCTTTCATTTTTGTACACATCCCAGCTTGTTTTGATTAACGTTTCCATATCAGAGTAACGCGCTTTCCAGCCAAGCGTTTCAAACGCCAGTGTTGATGAATCGTAAAGTTTTGCCGGGTCGCCCGCGCGCCTGCCCGCGATTTTCGCCGGTATCGGTTTGCCCGTAACTTTTCGCGCTGTCTCGATTACTTCCGTTACGGAAAACCCTTTTTCGCTTCCAAGATTTACAGTCAGGCTTTTTTGCTCTTTGCTGATGTAATCAAGAGCCAAAGAGTGGCCGGCCGCAAGATCGCTTGCATGCACATAACCGCGGATACAGGTTCCGTCCGGAGTGTCGTAATCGTTTCCGAAAACTTGCATTTCCTTCCTGATGCCGCAGGCGGTTTCCATTATAATAGGAATTAAATTCGCGGGGTTTTGTTCCAGCCCCTTTATTCGTCCCTTTATATCGTAACCCGCGGCATTAAAATAGCGAAGGCAGGCGTAATTTATGCCTTTAAGTTTTTCGTACCAGCCCAGAAAACGCTCAATTTCAAGTTTGGTAAAGCCGTAGTAATTTTCCGGCAGGGTAGGGTGCTTTTCGTCAATGGGCAGATACTGAGGATTTCCGTAAACGGCGGCGCTGGAAGAAAAAACAATGTTTTTAATTCCGGCCTCACTCGCGGCGTTTAGAATATTTAAAGTTCCTGCGATATTGTTATGCGAATATTTTTCCGGCTTTAGCATCGACTCCCCAGCCGCCTTGGACGCCGCAAGATGGATAAGCGCGTCAAATCCGCCGCTCTTCATGGTTTTCAGCAGGTGAGGATAATCGTGAATATCCCCGTGAAAAAATGAGGCTTCGGGAAAAAGGTTTCCACGCAGGCCGCTGGAAAGATTGTCAAACACCGTGCAGTTATGTCCGTTGTCGAGAAATTCCCTTGTTACATGGCTTCCGATATAACCCGCGCCGCCGATTACAAGAATGTTCATTAATTTTTACTCCAATCCGGTTGATAATTAGAGTATATTAGCGATGGTGTTATTGCGTCAAGATATCGGGGGTATTAGAGCGTATCCTGTTTTTTTGTAAATAGATTTTCATTTTGTCTTAATTTTATTTACCAAAAGAGTATATGCCATCTAAAACCAGCTTAAAAGCATCATATTCCAAATCAGCAATATTTAATACTATTTTACTTGCTTTATCTTTGTAATCGCTAATTCCTAAAATATAATCAACAAATACATTACATAGTTTCTCAAATTCTTGTCCGCTTTTATAAAAAAAATCGCCGGCCTTCTTAAATTGATTGTTTTTATATTCAATACCTAAATCATTCAATAATTTACTCATTTTTTCTCTGGAGCACATAAATACAACATCGTCTTTTTTCTTAATGCCGAGTAATTTATTCGGTGTTACCGGAACGCTGCCAAAAAAAGTAATCATATTTTTGATTGTTTTTATGGTTTCTTCCTTACCAAGTTCATTTTCCCAATCAGGCAGTTCTTTCGCTAATTTCTTCATGCCGTTTATTCCGAGAAAACTCGTTGGGGGATTAATAAATAGACTGGCTTTGTATTCTAAAGCGGTTTTTACAATATGCTTTTTGCAGTTCGGGTTATCCATTCTGATCGTGCAAATTGTATTTTGCTTGCTTAATCCATTATATTCCGCACCCATTCCTAAAAGCAAATTAGCATACGACAATTCTAACCTTTCTTTTCTGCCGCAATCAAAAACGTAAATTTTCTCTAATTCATCATCATACCCAACCATTAAAAAGTAATGAAAAGGAATATGGTCTTTATGATATAGTTTAGGGTAGTATTCAAGATAATACATATCAAAAGCGCCTATTACTATGGGATACCCACAATCAATTTCCTTTTTTGCCTTCTTTAAGGCTAATTCCGGCGTTTTACTCTCAATAAAATGATAGTCAAAACCTACAATGGGGCTTAAAAACTTATACATTTTTTTTGTTCTGCCATCCCCAAAAGATACTATTCTTTTTGTGTCGGCTTTATTTGTTTTAATATATGCAAATCCGCAAAACCCACTCATTGCAAAAAAAAATTGGTCAGGAATATTTTCTTTTGTTTTGTTTATATAAATATCTTCAATTCCATTCCACATACATTCATAATCATCTTGATGATGTTTAAAGTTTTTGATAATCTTTTTCGTTTTTTGCTCTCCTCTATAGACAATACTATCATTTATGGTTGTTCTAAATCAATGCTCTTATTACTTCACTCTCAGGAACCCCAACCGGTAAAAAACCAACAACTTGCATACCCGAGAGCTGTTATTGCAATCAGCCTATTTTCAATATTCGTCTTGTTTGTTGCTTCCGATCTCAAGTAAATTGCCTTCAGGGTCTGCGACATAAAAATTTCGTATGCCAAATGGATAGGTTACAGGTTCTCCCGAAAATGACTTTACTCCAAGTGCAATTAAGCGTTCATA
>JAIRUC010000064.1 GCA_031254615.1 Treponema sp.
GTCGCCAGCATAACAGCTTTAATCGTGTGCTTGCGGTTTTCCGCCTGATCCCACGCGCGGCTTTGCGGGCCGTCGATCACGTCTGCGGTTACTTCTTCGCCTTTTACGGCGGGAAGACAGTGCAGGAAAATAGTTTCCTTTTTGCCCGTCTTGTCCATCAACGATTGGTTTATCTGATAGCCGCTTAGAAGCCGCAGTCGCTCTTCTTTTTTATCTTCTTCGCCCATGGAAATCCACACGTCGGTGTAAAGAGCGTCCGCTCCTTTTACTTCGTCAATGTTGGGCGTAATGGTGATAACGGAGCCGGAGGATTTCGCAAAGACCGAACATTTTTTTAGCAGTTCTTCGTCCGGGTTAAGTTCAGCCGGAGTTATCACTGTAAAATGAACGCCCAATTTGGCGCATACAACGATAAGAGAGCGGGCTACATTGTTGCGTCCATCGCCCACATAGCACAGTTTCTTTCCTTTTATGTCGTCAAAATTTTCCTGCATTGTCAGCATATCAGCTAAAGCTTGGGTCGGATGGTAAAGATCGGTAAGGCCGTTGTAAACCGGGATGCCCGAATATTTTGCAAGAGTTTCGGCTGTCTCCTGCTTAAAGCCCCTGAACTGGATGGCGCTAAACATCCTTCCAAAAACACGGGCCGTATCTTCAAGCGCTTCTTTGCCGCCAAGATGAATGTCCGCCGTAGAGAGAAATACCGGGTGGCCGCCTTCCTCGCCAAAAGCGGTTTCAAAAGCGCACCTTGTCCGGGTCGAGCGTTTTTCAAAAAGGAGGGCGAGAGTTTTGCCCTCAAAGCGCCGATTTATTTTGCCTTTTTTTGCATCGGCTTTTGCTTTTTTCGCGATATCCAATAAATACAGAATTTCTTCCGGCGAAAAATCCAGTAATGTAAGCAGCGATCGTCCAGACAATTTTGACACCTAAAACCTCCAACAATTCTATAAATATATATGATTTATGTATACTTCGTAAAGATATATAAGCAAAAATACAGCTTTATTTTTATGTTAAAAAAGTGTACTATAAATGTATAAGGAGTTATTGATATGGAAAAAGCCGCTATTATTGAACGTGCCAAAGATTATATCGCAAAAGAAAAAGACGCGAATTTCCGCGCGGAAGTTGAAAAACTTCTGGAAAAAGAAGACTTCAAAGAGCTGGAAGACCGCTTCTACCGCGACCTGGAATTCGGGACGGGCGGCTTGCGTGGAGTAATCGGCGGCGGCTATAACCGCATGAATACACTTGTCGTAAAAAGCGCGACTCAGGGGCTTGCTTCATATCTGATTAAGACTTTTCCCGAAAAAGCCGCCGCGCGGGGGGATGCCGGGTTAAAAGCGGTAATCGCTTTTGACAGCCGCCATTATTCTGTTGAATTTGCCGAAGCCGCCGCTCTCATATTAGCGGCTAACGGTATCAAAACTTATCTTTTTTCCGCGTTAAGGCCGACGCCGGAACTGTCCTTTGCTATCCGCCGGCTTGGCTGTGATACGGGCATTGTCGTTACCGCGAGCCACAATCCGCCGCAGTACAACGGCTACAAAGCATACTGGAATGACGGCTCTCAGGTTATTTCCCCGCACGATACCGGCATTATCGACGAAGTAAACGCCGTTAAAACAATAAAAGAAATTTCGCGTAACGAGGCGCTGAAAAAGGCTCTTTTGACAATAATCGACAAAGAAATTGACGATGCGTATCAGGCGATGGTAAAATCCCATCTTTTCCGCCCGCAGTTGATAAAAGAAAAAGCCGGAGAGGTAAAAATTGTTTACACTCCGCTTCACGGAACAGGCGCTTTCCATGTAGAAAGAGTGCTTGGCGATCTTGGTCTAAAAGTGATTACAGTCCCGGAACAGCGCGAAGGCGACGGAAATTTCCCGACTGTTTCCTTTCCCAATCCTGAAGAAGCCGCCGCTTTAGACATGGCGATTAAGCTTGGTATTAAAGAAAAAGCCGATGTAGTAATGGCGACAGACCCGGATGCCGACCGTTTTGGCATCGCTGTTCCCGATTCATCCGGTAATTTTGTGCTGGTTACGGGAAATCAAATGGGCGTCCTTCTTGCGGACTACATTTTCCTCTCGCTAAAAGAACTCGGACGCCTGCCGAAAAACGCCGCGATGATAAACTCAGTCGTCACGACCGGAATGCAGAAAAAAGTAGCCGAATATTACGGCGGCGAATGTGCCGAGTGCCTTACAGGATTTAAATGGATTGCCGATGTTATGCGCAAATGGGAACACGGGCAGGCAGGAGCCATGAGCTTTGTCTTTGGAACCGAAGAAAGTTACGGCTACAACATAGAAACCGAAGTCCGCGACAAAGACGGAGTATCGGCCGCCGCCCTTACCGCGGAGATGACGCTGTACTGGCGCAGTAAAGGAAAGAGCCTCCTTGACCGCCTTAACGATCTTTATTCAATCTGCGGTTACTGGCAGGAGTTGGGTATTTCCAAATACTTCCAGGGGCCGCAGGGGCCTGCAATCATGAAAGGTATTATGGAAGAATACCGCAAAAATCCGCCAAAGACATTGGGCGGCATAGAGGTAAAAAAAGTCCGTGACATAAAAAACGGCGCGGACGGCCTCCCCCCAAGCGACGTATTGCAGTTTTTCCTTGCGGACGGCACAGTCGTAAGCGCCCGCCCAAGCGGCACAGAACCAAAAATTAAATTTTACGCGACATGCTGCGCCGAAGCCGGAAACGGACTGGAAGCCGCAAAAGCCGAAGCCGCCCGCAAACTGGACGCGATTAACAAGGATATTCGTGCGGTAATTGATAAATAAAGCGATATCATAAATTTAAGAAGATTAACCACGGAGTTACACGGAGGAAGAAAAACTCAATTTTCTTAAAACTCCGTGTTCTCCGTGGTTAATCTTCTTGTTTAAAGCAGTCTCAGCAGTGACAGAATCACAAAAATAAAAACCACGTTTATGCTTATCCCTGCCAGCAGTAAAATCCACGCCAACACTTCCATTGTATAGGCTTTGATCGCGTAACTGATTGCCAGGCGTTTGGGAGAACCGTGCAGAAGTCCGAAACTGACAAAGGGATCGAGCAAAGATTTTTTTGGCAGAGCGTTGTCTTCGCCGGACGATTCCTGATCCAGCACTCCAAAAAAATGCCATTCGGGGTTTTCTTCTTTGCCGTATTCGGATATAAAAAACGGAACGTCTTGTGCCGCCGCGGACGGCGAATTGATTTTAATAAAGCCGTATTTTTCCCCGGTGCTTAAGACGGCGCTTTCTTTGCCTTGTTGCAGATAACTTAT
>JAIRUC010000251.1 GCA_031254615.1 Treponema sp.
CCGACCGGAGTTTTATTATAGTAGGAAAGACTCAATTTTTGCAGATGGAGAAAGACGGAATTTCTGATGCTGCGGCATATTCCAACTTCCGAGCGAATTCCGACTGAAACAAAAAAGTAAACATTGAGCGCCTGAAACGAAACAAGAAAAACGATAATCCCAAGCAGAGGCCAAATTCTTTCGGCGCTTTGCGGCTGAACATTGTGTTTAACAATGTAGCCTAACATCAGCGGCCAAATAATGTCCACTATGGCGACAATAACCATAAAACACAGACAGCGGACAAGGTTCTTTTTTTCCGGGCTGATATACGGAAACATTTTTTTCCATACGTTAAGAGACATGGGTTTGTTGTAATCAAAATCTTCAAAATCAGCCATTTAAATCCTCCATGCCAGCCGCCTGCATCTCAAAAATACGGCGGTATGTGCCCTCATGTTTCACAAGATCGCTGTGAGGACCAATGTCTTCAACTTTTCCGCCTTTCAAAACAAGTATTTTGTCCGCCTGCATAAGCGTCGAAATACGGTGCGAAATTATAATCACCGCCGCGTCCTTGACACGATGGCGAAGCGCTGCCCTGATTCGCGCGTCGGTTTCGGTGTCCACCGCGGAAAGGCTGTCGTCAAAAATCATCACAGGCGCGTTCCCCGCTAACATTCTCGCGATAGCGACGCGCTGTTTTTGACCGCCGGAAAGAGTAACGCCGCGCTCTCCGATGACAGTGTTGTACCCGTCCGCGAAACCAGTAATGTCTTCGTGAACCATCGCCACAGAAGCCGCGCTGTGCAGTTCCGCCGTCTCAACAACACCCTGCGCCGCGGTAATATTTTCCCTGATTGTCTTTGAAAACAAAAACGGCTCCTGAAGACAAAGCCCGATGTGTTTGCGTAAATGCGAACGGGCAATGCGCCGTATGTCTATGCCGTCTATCGTAATAACTCCGGCGCCGTCGGGCAAATCGTAAAGCCTGCTTAAAAGGTGAACCATAGATGATTTTCCCGAACCTGTCGCGCCTAGAATCGCCAGCGTTTCACCCGGTTTGAGCATAAATGAAATGTCGCGTAACACAGGCTCATTGCCGCCGTAGGTAAAATTTACCTTGTCAAAGCAAATCTCCCCTTTTATCTGCGGGAAAAGGGCGTCCGGCGGGTCTGTTTCGGGCTGGGCCGCAAGCACTTCGCGTATACGGCCTGCGGCGACCATTGTTTTTGAAAAGTCCGAAATGATTCGTCCAAGCTGGCGTACAGGCCAGATCATCTGACTGCAGTAAGCGTAGAAGGCAAGAAATGTTCCGGGAGAAAGATCACCTTGAGCACATCGGAAAACGCCCGCGGTAAGAACGATTATCAGTTGGAGTCCGCATAAACAATCGCTCGCTCCCCAGAACATACCGAGCATCTTCCCGATGTCGACCCAGATGTTGGCGTAATTTTGGGTTTTCTGTGAAAACTTGCCCACTTCCCACGCTTCCCTGCCAAAAGCGCGGACAACACGCACGCCCGTATAATTTTCCTGAGCCGCCGCCTGCATAGCTCCTTCCGCCGCGTCCGCACGCGCGAAGTTCCGGCTGACGCGTCCGAAGTAGAGCGCCGAAAAAATAAAAATTACCGGAACCAGAGCCAGCGCGATAAGCGACATGTAAAAATCCATAGAGAACATCATAAGGACCGCGACAATAAAGACGCAGACAGTCCGCAAAAACTCGCTTAAATTGTTTTGAATAAAGTTGCGTATGTTGTCCACGTCTGTAGTACAGCGCTGAATAATGTCCCCTGTCTGACAGCTAACGTGCCAGTCCCACGGCAGACGCTGTATGTGCGCGTAAAGCGTATTCCACAATTTCCACGCGACAGTTTCCCCGATTTCCAAACCTGTATAGTTGCGGACAACATTTAAAAGTTCCGCAATAAGAGCGGTCGCCGCTATAACAAGAGCGCAAATCCAGATATGCTGCCGCAGCAGATCGAGCCCTCCAATGCCGCCAACAAAGCGCGATACAACTCCGCCTGCCAGCGGTACACTGCCTATCACGGAGTCAATCGTGTAACGGATTATTTGAGGATTTATTAACGAAAATGCCGCGTTTCCAAATGTCGCGGCGCAGCAAAGGAAAAGCCGGAACCTCCGGCCTTCTCCGGCGGCGGCTATCAAAGCGGCCCTTCCGCCCTTCCAGGGTAAATTCATTTTGGAAGTATCATATTTTTAACTAATGTTGTCAAGAAAAAGAATCGCAATTATTTTTTAAAAGTAATTAGAATGAGTCCCGGTATTTGAATTGATTAGTAAAAGTAAAGTCCAGCAAAAGTTAAACGCCTAAGTCCTTTCTAGCTTCCTCAAGTGAATTGTACCATTTTGCTGGAATATCACCTCGCATGATAGCCTTGCTTTCTTCCATAGCGGCAAGCACCTTGGCATTAAACGGAGGATTTTCGGCATGAAGCGGGCAGTTCTCCCCATAAATACATTCTGTAGCTGTTTCAGTTTCGGTAACTGCAATCATAGAAGACTCCTTTATATTTACTATACTCTTTTCTGCAGAAAATCACAAGCGATTCACTAAAAAAAATCCTAACGCAAAAGCGCAGCATTTTTTTTGGATAAATAATAACTGCATAAAAAAACCCCGGCTGTCCAACGAACACCGGGGCTAATTTTAGATTTTCTTTCTGTTAGAACCAGAGGCGGATACCTAAATCTCCACCCCAGCCGCCATATGGAAAATGAAAGTCAGGCAGAACCGCAACACCCAAATGGGGTACTATTTGCAGGAAGATTTCCAATAAAGGAATAGG
>JAIRUC010000179.1 GCA_031254615.1 Treponema sp.
GAATGTTGTCATTGCCAAAAAAACCAAAGAAACAGACGGTTATGCCGCGGTAGTTGTCGGCATGGACGAAGCGAAAAAAAATCGTGTAACAAAAGCCCGCGCGGGACAGTTTCCGGAAAACATTACACCAAAAAAACAAGTCCGTGAATTACGCGATTTTGAAAAAGAGGTTACGGTCGGAGATTCTCTTGGAATAGAAGTATTCGAAGGCGTCAGGTATGTTGATGTTTCCGGCGTTTCCAAGGGCAAGGGTTTTCAGGGTGTTGTAAAGCGCTATGGCTTCGGCGGCGGTCGCAAAACCCACGGTTCAAAATTCCACCGCGAGCCCGGTTCAACAGGGCAGAACACATATCCCGCAAAAACTTTCAAAAACAGAAAGTTACCAGGACGCATGGGACGCGAGGGCGTAACAACCTTGTCACTTAGAGTTGTAAAAGTGGACAGCGAAAAACAGCTCATTATGGTCAAGGGCGCCGTTCCCGGTATTAACAAAGGGCTGGTTTTTGTACGGGCCGCTGTCAAGAAGGGGCGCTAGAGATGAACTGTAAAGTGTTTTCAAAAGAAGGCAAAGAACTTCGTACTATGGTTCTTGATGACGCTGTCTTTGGTCTTCCTGTAAATGATGATTTAATCTGGTATGCGATCAATAACGAACTTGCCAACAAAAGGCAGGGCAACGCCAGCACAAAAGGCCGCGCCGAAATCAACGGCTCAAACGCCAAGCCTTACAAGCAGAAAGGCACAGGCCGCGCCCGCCGCGGTGATAAAAAATCACCGATACTGGTAGGCGGCGGTACAATCTTCGGGCCAAAGCCCAGAGATTTTTCCTACGCGATGCCGAAAAAAGCGAAACGTCAGGCGCTTAAAACAATTTTAAGTTTAAAAGCGCAAAGCGATACATTAAAAATAGTTGAAGATTTTTCCGTTGAATCGGGAAAAACAAAAGACCTTGCAAAACTTCTTGAAAATTTCGAATCAGGCGTACGAACAGTTTTAATTCTTAAAGATGACGATCCCAAACTTAAAAGAGCCGCCGCCAATATTCCATGGCTTAGCTATCTTTCCTATAACCGCCTTAGGGCTCATGATTTGTTTTACGGTCGTCAGGTGCTAATGCTGGAAACTGCCGCTAAAAACCTCAACGACTTTTACGGCGCGAAGGAGGCCGGTGAATGATACAGTACGAAGATATTTTACTTGAACCGGTGCTTTCCGAAAAAGCGAACCAGTTGCGTGAAGAAGGGAAATATGTTTTTAAGGTAGACCCAAGGGCTACAAAAATTCAAATTAAAGAAGCGGTTAAGAAATTATTCAATGTAAACCCCGTTTCTTGTACGACTATGGTGGTAGCCGGCAAGCCCAAAAGGCAGCGCTACCGGAAGGGCTATACTTCCGAATGGAAGAAGGCGATTGTGCGTCTTCCCAAAGACGAAAAAATTTCGCTCTTTGAAGGCGTGTAAGGGGTAAAGGATAATATGGGTATCAGGACATATAAACCAATAACGCCCGGTATGCGGCAGTGGACAAGCCTTGATTTTTCAGAGCTGACCAAAGACGTAAAACCGGAAAAGTCTTTAACAAAGGGACGAAAAGAAAGAGCGGGGCGTGACTCATTCGGAAGAATCAGCGTACGCCACAAGGGCGGCGGACACAAACGCCGTTACCGTGACATTGACTTCAAACGCGATAAAATCGGTATTCCCGGCAAAGTCGCTTCTATTGAATACGATCCCAACCGCAGTGCGAATATTGCCCTTGTTAATTACAAAGACGGCGAAAAGCGCTACATCATTGCCCCAAAAGAATTAAAGGTTGGCGCTGTAGTTGTAAGCGGCCCCAACGCTTCGATCGAGCCGGGCAATGCTCTTCCTCTGGAAAATATCCCGTTAGGGTTTACCGTATATAACATTGAGCTTACGCTCGGCAAGGGAGGACAGCTTGTCCGTTCCGCCGGAACGGGCGCTCTTATCGCCGCGAAAGAAGGGGACTATGTAACAATTAAAATGCCTTCCGGCGAAATGCGCATGGTGTTCAAAAAATGTTATGCGACAATCGGAAGCGTCGGCAACGAAGACCACATGAACGTAACCCTGGGCAAAGCCGGCAGAAAACGCTGGATGGGCGTTCGTCCCACAGTCCGCGGTATGGTTATGAACCCGGTTGACCATCCGCACGGAGGCGGCGAAGGAAAGAACAAGGGTATTCACCCTGTTACTCCCTGGGGTCAGCCGACAAAGGGATACAAGACACGGAAGAAGCACAAGCCGTCTTCGCGTTTTATTGTAAGCAGGGGTAAAAAGAAGTAGCATGAATATGTTTTATATAACTTGCGGCGCGTCCGCACAAGGCAGAGGTTAGGAAGGGAGTATGTCAAGATCCGTTAAGAAGGGCCCTTTTATAGAAAAGAGTCTGTATAAAAAAGTGCTGGATTTGAGCAAGTCGGGAGAAAGGAAAATGATTAAAACCTATTCCCGCTGTTCCACGATTATTCCTGAAATGGTTGGAGGGACTATTTCGGTTTATAACGGCAAGGCTTGGATACCCGTGTATATCACGGAAAATCTTGTTGGCCATAAACTTGGCGAGTTTGCGCCCACACGGATTTTCCGCGGGCATTCAGGCTCTGACAAAAAGGCCGCGGCAAAGTAGGCAGGATTATGAAAGAAACTAATACAGGTTACAGGGCAGTCAGTAAATTCCTTATGGGTTCGCCCTACAAGATCAGGCCGGTCGCAGACCTTGTCCGCAGACGGCCGTATCCGGAAGCCGTTTCGATATTGGAGAATATGCCTAATAAAGGAGCGCGGCTTATCCGCAAGACGGTAAAGTCCGCCGCGTCCAACGCTCTTTCAACTAACAAAAAACTTGAAGAGGATATGCTTTATGTACGCGAAATATACATTGACGAAGGTCCCCGTCTTAAAAGAATCTGGTTTCGCGGCAGGGGACGCGCGGATATGCAGTTAAAGCGAATGTGCCACATAACTGTAGTAGTTGATGAAACGGCAAGTACGGTGGAAGCACCTTCAAAAAAGGCGGCTAAATAATGGGACAAAAAGTAAACCCTACAGGTCTTAGGATTGGCATTAATAAAACATGGGGCTCACGCTGGTTTGTGGATCCTAAAGAATATGTTGACGCGCTTCACGAGGACTTAAAACTCCGTAAGCTTATTCTGGATATGCCGGAAACCAAGGGCGCGGATATTGCCGAACTCGAAATTATCCGTCATCCGCAGAGAATTACCATTACTATTCATACGGCGCGTCCCGGTGTAATCATCGGCGTTAAGGGCGCTAATATAGAAAAAATCGGCAATGATTTACAGAAGAAGATCAACAAAAAAGTTCAAATTAAAATTAAAGAAGTACGCAACGCGGATAACAACGCGCAGATTGTAGCGCAGAATATCGCCCGTCAGCTTTTGGCGCGCTCTTCATTCAGGCGTACCATGAAGCAGGCGATTTCAAACGCGATAAAGAAGGGAAACGCGCAGGGCATAAAGGTGAGGCTTTCGGGAAGGCTTGGCGGAGCGGAAATGTCCCGCACCGAAGAAGCGAAAGAAGGACGGATTCCTCTTCACACATTGCGCGCGGATATAGATTACGGTTTTGCCGAAGCCCACACACCATTTGGATCGATAGGCGTAAAGGTTTGGGTTTACAACGGCATGAAGTACGGCAAAGAACAGAAAGAAGACGCAGGCGCTCTTGTCCGCAAACGGCGGGAACGGGCTCCTGCCAGGAGTTAGTCAGATGTTAAGTCCTAAACGTGTAAAGCGCCGGAAGGTGCAAAGAGGCAATATGCCCGGGAACGCCACAAGGTGCAACACTGTTGCATTCGGTGATTTCGGTCTTGTTGCCATGGACAGAATGTGGATCACCAATAGGCAGATAGAAGCGGCGCGTGTCGCGATAAACCGCCATGTAAAACGCGGCGGAAAAATGTGGGTGCGGATTTTTCCGGACAAGCCGTTTTCAAAGAAACCGGCAGAAACCCGCATGGGAAAAGGAAAAGGCGCACCGGAATACTGGGTCGCGGTAGTAAAACCGGGAACCGTGATGTTTGAACTTGGAGGCGGTATTGCCAGGTCTCTCGCGGAAGAAGCGATGGTACTTGCCGGAGCGAAACTTCCTATTAAAACAAAATTTGTCGCTCGTGCGGACATGGAACTTGGGGCTTAGGGGGAAGGATGAAAAATTCATTTAAGAACTTGAGCTATCCCGAGATGAAAGCCAAACGGGACGAATTAAAG
>JAIRUC010000184.1 GCA_031254615.1 Treponema sp.
GACACAGAACAGCCAAACATAAACAGAAACGAGCGCGGTGATTCTGCCACTGGCCGGCAAAAAACGCGCCAACCTTTTTGATTACACCCCGGTTAATAGCGCCCGCTAAACTCGTTAAAAATTCAGGCGGCTTGTAAGAGCCCAAAAAAAATCGCGTAATTTCCGCGGCGCTCTTTTTGCTTTTTTCTAAACAGGCAAGAAGCGCTATCGCTAAAATATCAAGAACAAAAAACAACTGTAATAATGTTAAAAATACTGCCTGCCCAAGACTTAACTTTTTTTCTTTGCGCAATAATCTTATGTAAGCGATACTGAAAACAGATGTTCCCAATAACACTGTGTACAATGGTATTAAAGCAGTTTTCCCGCTGCCCCAAAGACCTGTTGTCTTGTAAACAACAAACGCCGTAATCCAGAAAAAAATTGAACCAAACTTAACAAGGCGTGCTGATTTTTTCAGCTTCTCTTCATCCTGCTGTTTTATTAATTTTGACGCGCGAAAAATACTTATAACGGATATAACATCAAATGCCAGCAGCAAAAGAACGAATAATATTTCAAGGGTATTGGTAACGTCATAGAAGAAATAATTAGCTACCATTATTGATAACGCAATAATTGCGGCGCCCATTACATTTAATAGTACCGTCTGAACTTTAGCCATTATACAGCCTCCAAAAACTTTCTATATATACTTATTTATTTTGCTTTTATTGATCAATTTTGACCGCAATGTTATTCGATGTCAACAATTTGTTTTACCCAAATAAACTTTTATCGCGCGCTTGGTGGATTCAAAGGCGAATTGATCAAGGTCAATCTGTTCAGGTTTCAGAAAACGGACTTCGGCGATTTCACCTTTTTCCAAACGCAGATCGTCCTGCGTAAGGCCGGGCGCGCAAACGGAAAAATACAGATCGCAGGTGTTGTAATCAATTCCCTTGTATTTGTAGACATTGGAAAATGACGCGTACAGTTTAAAAACATCCGTCAATTTTGCGCCATTGGGAACAGGCGGCGTCCAGCCGATTTCTTCCCGCAGTTCCCGATAAAGCCCCTCAAGAGCGCCTTCACCCGCGTCGACGAAGCCGCCGGGCATATCCATTAACCCCTTTCCGGGTTCTTTGGCGCGGACTGTAAACACAAGCCGCTCTCCTTCCGGGGAGGGCACGCTGATCAAACAGCCGGTGGCGGCGGCAATGTTGTGATAATAAACAAAACCGCAGTCGGGGCAGCGGAAAACTTTACCTTCTTCAAAATTGATTTTTTTTGAAGCGCATGAGGGGCAAAAATTAAACATGATTTATTATACCGGAAACGAGGCTCTTTTCAAATCTCCCTGTAACGTGTATTATTTCAGCATGAATACTGAATGTTCTTTGTGTGTAAGAAGTTATGAGTGTGACGGTTACAACCATGTAAATAACGCGAACTATCTGAATTACCTTGAATATGCGCGTCATGAATTTCTTAAAGACATAGGTTTTGACTTTGACAAGGCAAGCGCCGCCGGTTACGGCGTCTACATCGCCAGAATAGAAATCAATTACAAAAAACCCGCGTTTACCGACGACACGCTGATTATCAAATCGCGCCCCATAAAAAAGGGAGCGGTCAGCGGCGTTATAGCGCAGGAAATCCGGCGCGGCTCTGATTTAATAATAGAAGCGAAAGTTACATGGGCGTTTGTTGATTCAAAAGGCGCGCCTGCAAAGATACCGCCGGAGTTTGACGTGCCGGGTCTGCGGCCGTGAACAAATGACGGCTGTCTATTATCTGTATCGCAAAGACATCACCCTTTCTCATCATAAAGGATCGTTCTATTACGCCCGGTATTCTTCGCGGTATAAAGCGCCTTGTCCGCCCATAATATGCCGTTATCAAGGTTATAATCGCTGACACGCGCTATGCCGAAACTTGCCGATGCATTAAAACTTACGCCGTCATATTCAAACTTCTTGCTGCATATATTTAACCTGAAGCGTTCAATCATTTCTATTATGTCGTTTCTGTCTACTTCGGATATGTACAATATAAATTCTTCACCGCCGTAACGTGCAAATAAATCGTATGGGCGCATAATCGCTTTTAAGCGCACTGTAATTTCTATTAACACTTTATCGCCCGCTACATGGCCGTAGGTGTCATTCACTATTTTAAATTCATCTATGTCAAAAATTATGATATAGCAGTCCCTGTTAAGACGGCGATCCCTTTCGATATTGATTTGTGCCATATCCATAAAATGACGCCTGTTGTATATCTCCGTCAACGGATCGGTTTTTGCCAGCTGTTCCAGAATAGCCCTTGCCTTTCTTAACTCAGTATTATTTTGCATAACAAACAGAATAAGCAGGCTTATAAGCAAGCCGGCGATAATAAGTACGATGTTTTCAGGATAGTTGTGCCACATACGAATCGGCCATACTTTTAAATACCAATCGGCATTAAGAACCGGTACATGCATTTCAACAAAACCGGTGTTTGGCCGGGCGTAATCATAGTTATTCGATATTATCTGTCTTTCGTTTGTATCAGGATTTATCCTCCATAATTCATAGGCAAAACCCTGAGTTGTAAAAGTACCCAGTTCCACATCATTCAGGGCTTGCGGAAATTTAAGCGTTATGGAAACCAGACCCCAAAACTGATGCTTTTCGGTTTGAGTATCAATGTACACCGGCAGTCTGCCAACCAGAGCCTGTATGCCTTCAATCAGAAGAAAAGGACCTCCCAATACAAGACTGCCTTTGTCTCTTGCGGCTACGGCTTCTTTATTCCCAATACCATCACTGAAAAAATCCAGCCCGATTACAGCTTCGTTGCCATCCAAAGGATAAACATTTGTAACAATTCCGTTGGGCGCGGCTAAAACATTGAATATTGCAGGATCGTCAACAACGGAAGGGGCTACCTTGTAAAAATCATCTGTCGTGCCGTTTCCCTGCACGATTAGGGTGGCGAGTGAATTTGTTTTATACAGCAGCCGGGAAATTACATTATTGATACGGAGTGTTTTTTCAAGAATAAGCTGTTCCATTTGCAGCTTTTCTACATTTACCCTGTTGATAATGGTTGCGCTGATTATTAAGGAACAAACTGTCAAAGAAGCTATAAAAAGCAGGATCGCGATTCCGGATAATTTACTTGTGTTTTTTTTAACGCTGGTTTTCTTCATTATAACAGCTCCTTTGCTATATTTTCAGCATCAAACAAATAGTAATATCCTTTCAATGTTATGATTATACCCCCTTTTTATGCCGGCTTCCACTATTTCCTCACCTTGCCTGCGGTTAAAAAAATCGAAAAAAAGTCATATTTCCTATTGCATCTTTTTTTCAATTTTTATAAAATAATGATAAGAAGAGGAAAGATTTTGAAAACGATGATTCGGCAGTTCAATCTTAACGACTCAAATTTTGGCGTATTTTTAAGGCGCATTCTCTCCTCTCTTTCTGTCATTTCTGTAGTTGTAATTCTCGTAGTAATTAGCATCCGGTAAGGGCACGGGCTTCCTTTTTAGGAAAATCTGCAGCCTTTACCGGGTTTCTCAAGTTCTTGAATGGGCAAAGTCCCATTCACGCTTGAAGTGTATAGGAGGTTTTTATGGCACGGATGTTTTACGA
>JAIRUC010000006.1 GCA_031254615.1 Treponema sp.
GTCTTCTTTTACAACTTTTTTCGCAAACCTCATTCCCATTTTATAATTTCTCCAAAATAACCACTGCGATTGCACTATCCCTTTCATGCGTAAGGGAAATATGCACCCTGTCGGCGCCCGAAGCTTCAAGCGCCTTTTGCGCTGTTTTAAAAAGTTTTATTTCCGGTCTGCCGTTTTCTTTGTTGATTACCATAATATCTTTTAATTCGATGTTGGACAGCCCCGTGCCCAGCGCCTTGCCAAACGCCTCTTTTGCCGCAAACCTTGCTGCAAGAGACAGCGCGGCTCCGTTTCCGCGCGAAGAAACATAGGCGATTTCATCCTGATGAAAATACTTTTCCATGATTTTTGGGTCAGCAACCCATCGTTCCATGCGTTTTACATAGACCGCGTCAATCCCAATACCGGTTATCATTGCTCACCGGCCTCATCGGATTCATCGGTCTCGTCGTTGATTTGCGCCTCTCTTGCTATTTGCCGGATTGTTCCCCGGTATTCGATCATTCTGTTCCCGTGTGTAACGATAAACGGGTCGTTGTTAATAATATTTATCATAACAGAAAAATTTTCGCGCCGCCCTCCAAGATCGATTGTTTCCGTATTAAATTCATGTAACGCTTCTACATTGCTTCGCGGACCTTCCGCGGTAATTGCGGCAGGGATTATTAACTGGCTTGTCATTTCGTATCCTTCCGCTATAGAGCCTCGAAAAGAAGGCGATATGCTGATGCTTCGGCTTATTTTATTTTCCAGCCTGATGTGGACATCCGCCGGTTCAACTGTTATTTCAAGAGGTTCTATGCCAAGGGCGCTTCCTTTCTTGCGGATCTGTATCGGAATCCTGTATGAATCTTCATGTGAATATTTGCCCAAATCGATATAGGCTTCAATGTCGCCTTCAGGTATCGGAAAGATGCTGTTGTTTTCTCCGCGCAGATTTATTTTTACGCTTTGCGGATATGAGCTTGCGGGAATAAGTGCGCCAACGGATTCCACGTGCAAAGGGACAGTAAAGGAACGGGTTTCCAGAGTGTTCATTTTGTAAAACGCGGAAATAATAAGAGCCGCCGCCAAAGACAAAACCTTTACAGGCCATTTTTCCGTTGCTTTTGCGAGAAGTTCCCTGCTATTCACCGATGCCCTCCAAGGTTTTCTCCGGGGAAACAATGGTGTTTTCTTTTTGTTCCGTCGAAGTCTGCGCAGACGATGCCTGAGGTGCCGCGGGCTGTAACACCGACTCCCTTCTGCTTTCGCTGTCGAGCAGTTCTTTTAATTTGCGCGTAACTTCCAGAGAAGACAAATCGTAATAAAGTTTCGCGTCATAAGCCAGAGAAATCGCTCCTGTCTCTTCCGAGACAACAAGGACTACGGAATCGGAATGTTCCGCCATTCCAAGACTTGCCCTATGGCGCGTGCCGAAATTCTTGCGTATGTCCTGCCTCTCCGAAAGCGGCAAAAAACATCCGGCGGCGGTAATCTTTCCGCCCTGAACAACCATCGCTCCGTCGTGCAGGGGTCCGTCAAACTGAAAAATAGCGACAATCAAACTGGAAGAAATCTCGGCATTGATTCTTGTGCCCGTATCAATAATATTTTTAATGTTGATTTTTCGCGGAAAGACAACAAGCATTCCCCTTCGCTGTTCCGAAAGCAGTTCCGCCGCGGTAATTACCGCGTCAAGCTGTCCGATACGCGGCTTGTTATCCGGCCTGAAAAATTCCCCCTGCCCAAGGCGCACAATAATCTTCCTGAGTTCCGGCTGAAACACAATGGCGATAACAATGAAAAGCCCCGGAGCAATTGTGGTTAGCACCCAACGCAGGGTAGTAAGGTTGAAAAGAAATGCGATACCGTAAACAAGGGCAAGAAAACCCGCCCCTTTTACAAGCGGAAGCGCCTGGGTTTTTTCGAGGAGTTCATAGCCTTTGTATAGAAGAAAAGCAAGGAGAGCGACGTCCATAATCGGGCGGATAAGATCATAAATTGATATAAGACGCTGAAACCATGCCATTATTATCTCTATTTATACTATAATCGGCAGAAGTTGTCAGCATTTTTTTGGAAAATTGGGGGATGTAGGCTAAAAAGAGCTTTCTGCAGAGTGGTGAAGGCGAAAAATGAAGAAGATTTGGTCAAGAAAGAGAAAATGATGGGTAAAAAAAGAATTTTACCACGAACCACTCAAACAATGCAAAATTTTGAGGTTAATGTTCGAAGAAAGAAACTATAATTGACAATATATTTTTTCTTAAATAATATAAAAAGGGAATATATTATGACAAATATAGGAGATTAAATGAAAATAGTTAGCTTGTTTTCTGGTGCTGGTGGGCTAGATTTAGGCTTTGAAAAAGCCGGGTATGAGGTTGTTTTCGCAAATGAATATGATAAAACCATTTGGCAAACTTATGAAACAAATCACCGTTGCAAGCTAGATAAGAGGGATATTCGCGAAATTCTATCTTCCGAAGTACCTGATTGTGATGGGATCATCGGCGGTCCGCCTTGCCAATCATGGTCGGAAGCAGGTTCACTTCGTGGGATAAAAGATTCTCGTGGTCAATTGTTTTTCGATTATATTAGAATTTTAAATGATAAAAAACCTAAGTTTTTTCTTGCTGAAAATGTTGTCGGTATGCTTTCTTCAAGGCACACTGAAGCTGTTGAAAACATAAAAAGGCTGTTTACAAAAGCGGGCTACAATCTTTCAGTTAATCTTGTTAATGTTGTTGATTATGGGATTCCGCAAGATCGTAAACGTGTTTTTTATATTGGTATCCGAAAGGACTTGGGATTAACATTTCAATTTCCAAAGCCTTCTAATAAACATATTAACCTTGAGCAGGCTATTGGGGACTTAAAAGAGACCGCTAAGCCTGCTCTTTCTAAAAATAGAACAAATCCCAGTGTTATAATTCCTAACCACGAATATTTTGTAGGAAGTTTTTCGACTATATTTATGAGCCGTAATCGCGTTCGTCAATGGAATGAACCTGGATTTACTGTACAAGCCACTGGACGCCAAGCGCAACTGCATCCACAAGCTCCAAAAATGGTATTTATAGAGCAAAACAAACGAGAATTTGTTAAAGGAAAAGAAAAATTATACAGGCGTATGACAATCCGTGAATGCGCCCGCTTGCAAACATTTCCTGACAATTTTATTTTTTATTATAATGAGCTTGAAAATGGATACAAAATGGTTGGTAACGCGGTACCTGTTCAAATGGCCAAAATAATAGCAAGTGCTTTAAAAAAGCAAATTGAAAGTCAAGACATAAAAGTAACTGAGAATTATACGGCTAAAAATATTGGTTATGTGCATAATGTTATCAAAAAACATATTACATCAAGGAGAATAAAATGGCAAAATCAGCAATAAATTCAACTATTATGGGGAAGGCTTATGAATTTGCTTGTATTAAGGCGCTTGAAAAATTACTAAAGAATGTCCGCCCAATAGAAATTGTTGACAATAATAGTTTAAGGATTGCAAATGAACGATATAATGAAATATCTGAAAGCGATCAAAAAGAAATGTTAAAATCCGCATTAGCCGGCATGAAAGCCATTATAGAAATGGAACCAAGAATCACAGAAGATGGAAAAGATATAATAGAAGTTTCTTTGCAGCCGGATAATGTTGCAAAGGACGGCGGTGATATACGCGATGTTCTTATCATTCGGCGTTCAATAAAATGGGAAATTGGCATATCAGTAAAACATAATCATGCGGCATTAAAACATTCCCGTCTTTCATCAAAGTTGGATTTTGGCAATATTTGGTTTGGCATCAATTGCAGTGATTTATATTTTAAAGAAATAGAGCCTATTTTTAATAAATTGAAAGAATTTAAAGGTCAAAAAAAATTATGGTCAGAAATACCAAACAAGTTTGATACTATTTATGTGCCTTTATTAGAAGCTTTTAAAAGGGAATTTGATTTTTTATATGAAAAACATCCAAAAGAAATAACAAAGAAACTGATTTTATATTTGATAGGCTCAAATGGTAAAGATTATTATAAAATGATTCATTATAAAAATAATAAAACAAGAATACAACCTTTTAATTTATTTGGTACACTAAACCAAGAAACTGCAAGTAAAAAACCAAGTAGAATAATTGATAAATTATTATTACCAACAAAAATTATCGATTTATATTTCAAGGAAAATTCAAAGACAACATTAATTCTTTCAATGAATAATTATTGGACTATTTCTTTTAGAATACATAGTGCGGAAAACCATGTTGAAGCAAGTCTCAAATTTGATATTCAACTTATGGGGCAGCCATCTGATATTTTCTACTATGATGTTGTATGGTAACAGGCAGTGTAAAAAAGTTGTTAAATCATGAAAGACGATCTGAGCGGACCGCGCGCTTTGCCATCGGGCATAGGTTAGAAAAATAAATGGATAGATTGACTCCAGAACAGCGCCATAAATGTATGTCGCACATACGCAGTTCCGACACAAAACCGGAAATATTTTTTCGTAAGGCTTTATGGAGGTGGGGTATTAGGTATAGAAAAAATGTCAGAAGCCTTTTTGGGACTCCCGATATTGCAATTAGAAAATACAAAATTGTAATTTTTATTGACGGAGATTTTTGGCATGGGAACGATTGGAAAAGAAAACATTTTTCATCCCAAGAAGCGCTTTTAGCGTCATATTCAGATTATTGGCAAAAGAAAATAAGGCGTAATATTGCAAGAGATAAAGAAGTAAAAAAATATTATAAAAAAACAGGTTGGATTATTTTAAGGTTTTGGGTTTCTGAAACGGAAAAGAACTTGAATAAATGCATCATCAAAACTGTAAAAAAAATAAATAAAATTAAGAATTATATGAATAAATAAAATAAGTATATAAAATATAGCGTAATTTCCATATGTTGTTGAAAAGGTTTTTCTCTCCCTTGCCCACTTTCGCGCAGAGGAGTAATCTTGTGAACATGACCTATCTCCCCGTCTCACAGAAATCTCTGGAAAAAGCCGCCGCAATTTTGCGATCAGGCGGGTTAGTCGCCTTTCCTACGGAAACAGTCTACGGACTTGGGGCGGATGCCTACAACAGTGCGGCTATCGCGAAAGTTTTTGAAGTGAAGGGGCGTCCTCGTTTTGACCCTCTCATTATTCACATCGCTTCCGTGGAGACACTGGAGGAAGTCGCGGATTTGTCCCTGTTAAGTGAAGATGTGCGGCGAAAAGTTTTTTTGCTGGCGGAAAATCTTTGGCCGGGGCCTCTCTCGCTTGTTCTGCCGAAGAGCGAGAAAATTCCCGGTATCGCGACCGCAGGTCTCCCAACCGCGGCTGTTCGGTTTCCCGCGCACGAAGCGGCGCAGACGCTGATTGCTCTGTCGGGCGGGGCGGTGGCCGCTCCCAGCGCAAACCCGTTCGGCTCGTTAAGCCCGACAAGAGCGGAACATGTGCGGGACAAACTTGGCGAAAAAGTCGATATGATCCTTGACGGCGGCCCCTCGCAAATTGGAGTGGAATCTACCGTGCTGGACATTACGGGCAAATCTATAAAAATACTCAGACCGGGCGGTACGCCGAAAGAGGAAATCGAAAAATTGATAGGTCATGTGGAAGACGGCTTTTCTCCATCGGCGGAAACATCAGGTGGATTTATTTCTCCCGGACAATTGAAAAGTCACTATTCACCGCAAAAGCCCCTTTTGGTATTTTCAATGGAAGAAATTATCCGCCTGCCTTATGAACCGGATGCCGCCTATCTTTTTTTTGACGGCTCTGTCAGGGACAAGTGGGTTGAAACGCAGACTGAAAATCTACCGTCTTCGGCTTTTATCAGGGCGCTCTCAGAAAAAGGGCAGGTTTTGGAAGCCTCCGCCCGTCTTTTTGAAACTCTCCACGAACTCGAAAAAAGCCAAATTTCCCGCATTTTTGCCCAATTCGCCCCCCCCGAAGGCCTGGGAGCCGCCATCAACGACCGCCTCACCCGCGCCTCAATGTAAAGATTTTTCAAATTTCTCTTGCATATACCCCTTATATGGTGTACACTAAATGAAACACCGCTATATATGTGGTCATACTGCTTCAGGCACAAAAAAGGATTTTGGGAATGAAAGTCAACAGATTTTTCACCGACCGTAAGAGCGGTCCGTACTATGATATCGTTTGGGAGAGGCGCAGGAGCGAGATTCTTGGCAGTAAGGGTAAGGCGATTTTTTCCGAGGACACGGTTGTTGTGCCGGCGTTCTGGAGCAAGATTGCCTCCGACATTATCGCCCAAAAATATTTCCGCAAGGCCGGCGTTCCCGCGGATAAAATCTACGAATGGAAAAAGTGGCTTCCCGCCGCCAGCAACCCCGAAGACCCGGGCAATTCTCTGCCGCAGGACGGTTCGGAGCATGACGCGCGGCAGGTTTTTCACCGGCTTGCCTACACTTGGCTTGATTGGGGCAGGCAGAATAAATATTTTGACAGCGAAGAAGACGAAAAGGCTTTTTACGATGAGACCTGTTTTATGCTGGCGCATCAGTTCGCGGCGCCTAACAGTCCGCAGTGGTTCAATACCGGTTTGTATTCGGTGTACGGAATCGACGGTCCGGCGCAGGGGCATTATTATTTTGATCCTGAAAAAAATGAAATTGTAAAATCCGAAAGCGCCTATATGCGGCCTCAGCCTCACGCCTGTTTTATTCTTTCTATTGATGACGATCTTGTAAACGAAGGCGGCATCATGGATCTGATGACGCGAGAGGCGAGGCTTTTCAAATACGGTTCCGGGACGGGCTCGAATTTTTCACGCATACGCGGACTGAACGAAAAACTTTCCGGCGGCGGTTATTCATCCGGTCTTTTGTCATTTTTGAAAATCGGGGATCGTTCGGCTTCGGCGATAAAATCCGGCGGAACTACCAGACGAGCCGCCAAAATGGTAACCCTTGATATCGATCATCCTGATGTTGAAAATTACATAAGCTGGAAAGCCGGAGAGGAACACAAGGTCGCCTCTTTGGTAACGGGCTCTCAAATATTGAAGAAACATGTTGACGCGGTAAAAAAAGCGCTTGCAGGCTTCCGCGGACCGGAAGAAGATAAGTTCAACGCCGAAAAAAATCACGAACTTGCGGCGTCTCTGCGCTCTGCGTTAGGTGATAAAATACCGATGTCTTACCTTTACCAGCAGCTCCGCCGTCTTGAACAGGGCGACGAGGATGTTGATGTGTCACAGTTTTCCACCGCGTGGGAAGACGAGGCGTACAATACGGTTTCCGGCCAAAGTTCAAATAACAGCCTGCGCGTTACCGACGATTTTATGAGGGCGGTGCTCAGTGATTCCGACTGGGAGCTAAAAAGCAGAACTTCCGGCGATATTGTAAAAACCGTCAAAGCCAGAAAAATATGGAGCGACATCGCGAGAACAAGCTGGCAATGCGCCGATCCCGGCCTTCAATATCATACGACGATTAACGACTGGCATACATGCCCTGCGGGCGGTGAAATACGGGCTTCAAACCCATGTTCGGAATATATGTTTTTGGATGACACCGCCTGCAACCTTGCTTCGATAAACCTTGTCGCGTTATACGACAAAAGGAAAAAAAGTTTTAATGTCGAAGGCTATCTTCACGCAATCGAAATCTGGACGACAATTCTGGAAATCTCTGTCGTAATGGCGCAGTTTCCGTCCGTGCGAATCGCCGAGCTTTCGTACCAGTACCGCACGCTGGGCCTGGGTTACGCCAATTTGGGAACTCTGCTTATGATCATGGGTCTTGCCTACGATTCGGAGCAGGGTCGCGCGGTAGCGGGGGCGCTTTCGGCCTTGCTTACGGGCGAGGCGTACGCGCAATCAGCCCGCATGGCAGGCGAGCACGGCCCATTTTCGCGTTACAGTGAAAATGCGCAAGATATGCTCCGTGTTATACGCAATCACAGGCGCGCGGTGAACAACGCCCCCGATGCCGAATACGAGGGGCTTCACACAGCGCCCAAGGGAATAGACCCCGTAAATTGTCCCGCCTATCTTCTGGACGCCGCGAAGGACGCGTGGGACAGGGCGCTTGAACTCGGTAAAACTAACGGTTATCGCAACGCGCAGGTAACGGCGATTGCCCCCACGGGAACTATCGGCCTTTTGATGGACTGCGACACCACAGGCATTGAGCCGGATTTTGCTCTTGTCAAATTTAAAAGTCTTGCGGGCGGCGGCTATTTCAAAATTATTAATCAATCCGTGCCTCTCGCTCTTGAAGCGCTTGGCTATTCGCCGCAGACCATCGAAGAAATTGTCGCGTACGCGATGGGCAGAAAAACACTGAACGGCGCTCCGGCTATCAATGTCGAAAGCCTGAAGGCAAAAGGTTTTACGCCCGAAGCGATTTCCGCCGCGGAAGACGCGGTAAAGACCGCCGCGGGTTTGGAATCTGTTTTTAGTCCGTGGGTGCTTGGAAAATCATTTGTGGAGAAAATTCTTAAAGTGCCGGAGTCAACATGGGCTCTGCAAGGGTTTTCTCTTCTTAAACATCTTGAGTTTTCAAAGGAAGATATCGAAGAAGCCGAGCTGTTTGCCTGCGGCACTATGGCTCTTGAAGGCGCGCCCGGCTTAAAAAAAGAACACTACGTTATTTTTGACACGGCGAATCCTTCCGGCAAAAAAAGCAAGCGTTCAATACCGTGGACAGCTCATATCGGCATGATGTCTGCGGTACAACCTTTTGTTTCCGGGGCGATTTCCAAAACAATCAATATGCCCAACTCGGCGAATTATGACGATGTAAAGGGCGCATATATGCTCTCTTGGAAAAACGGGTTAAAAGCGGTAGCTTTGTACCGCGACGGCTCCAAACTTTCACAGCCCTTAAACAGCATAGACCCCGGCACAGACCCGTTAGTTGAAACTATTTTGAAAGTTGAAAAAGGGCTTGACGCGCCCGCGCTTACTTCTGATCGCAGAAAAGCCAACTCGCGCGGTCTGCGTAAAGCTCTGCCGAACCGCAGAATGGGTTACACGCAAAAAGCGAAAATTGGCGGCCATTCAATTTTTATCAGAACAGGCGAATATGAAGACGGCAATCTTGGAGAAATTTTCCTTGATATGCACAAAGAGGGAGCGGCTTTCCGAAGCCTGCTTAACAGTTTTGCGATTACGGTTTCTCTTGGTTTGCAATACGGCGTGCCTCTTGAAGAATATGTCGACGCTTTCACTTTTAGCCGCTTTGAGCCCAATGGTTTTGTGCAGGGCCACGATTATGTGAAAATGGCGACCAGCGTAATTGACTACATATTCCGCGATCTTGCGATTAGTTATCTGAAACGCAGTGATTTGGCGCAAGTAAAGCCCGAAGACCTTGAAGCTACCGGAACAAAGAATGATTTTGGCGTACCGGGAGAAAAAAACCGCGGCGAAAAACACAGCGCGGGTTTCCGGCCAAGCGCGACAGTTTCCGCGCCCAAGAGCGTTCCGCCGAATGTCACACAACCATCTGTCGCGTCACAGAGCGCGCCATCGTCTTCTATCGGTAAACCTGTTACAAATGGGCTGGCCGGTAACTCTGATGCCGGCATTGCCTCGGAAAACGTAACCAAAGCCGGTCTTTATTCGGCGCCGTCCGCGGCGGCAGTAATGGAAGAATCCTACCCGGAAGAAAATGAGGTGATAAAAATTGTCAACGCGCGAATAAAAGGTTATGAAGGCGATCCGTGTTCTTTGTGCGGTTCGTTTACTTTGGTAAGAAACGGCACTTGCCTGAAATGCGACAACTGCGGCAGTACAACTGGCTGTTCATAAAAAGTGAACTTGTTTTACGCGGCATTTATTCCGGGTTTACAGAGTGTGATCGCGGATGTTGTAAAAGAGCGGCTTTCTGACGCAAAGATTCACAAACTGCTTGACGGCGCTGTTTTATTTGAAACGGATACAAGTTACGATAAACTCAATTTTTTTTGTTTTAACAATATATTTGCCGTAATAAGCGTCATGGATCATGCTGATAACGGCGGCGCTCAGACAAAAATTGCACTGGAAAAACACATAAGGGCGGCAGTAAAAAGTAACACCGCCGATGAAATTATCTGCAATAACAGCAAAAAATTTCATACTTTTAGAATTGTTATCTCTGACGAAAATAAGCCGGCGGCAATTGATGAAAAACTCAGAACAGATGCCGAAAAATATATTTCCCGCTTTTCCGGCCTTAAAGTGAACCGCGCTCTGCCCGATACGGAGTTCTGGTTTTTATACAAAAGAAAAAAAACTCAAAGTGACTTTTCAGTTTTCATGCAACGCCTTACACTGCGTCCCTCATGGGAGAAATCTCTCCACAAGGGAGAGCTGCCGCCGCCTCTTGCTTGGACACTGTGCCAGTTTGCGCAAATTGTCCACAGCGATACGGCTCTTGACCCGTTTTGCGGCTACGGCTCAATTCCCGACGCGGCGTTAAAATATTTTCATATAACAAAATTCAT